>JBHLNW010000168.1:0-4177 GCA_048941185.1 Promethearchaeota archaeon | reverse complement strand
TCTTCTTATCATGAAAAGATCATTAATAAGAAAAATTAACTCAGAAGGCATTCCTTTTACAGATGTCTCTTTGACAAGTTCTTTTTTAATCAATTCCATTAAAATTGCGTCAACATCAAAAAAACCCTCTCTATATCTATCTTTTAACCATATTTTTAATTCGGATTTAGTAATAACACCCTCTTCTCTTAATCTCTCTATGATCAATCGGTTTACATTGTCTGAAAATGTAATAGCTAAACTTTGTTCATCGTTTAAATGAGGATATACAGATAAACGTTGGAATAGAAATGGGATCATATCCAGATATGCATTGTCTTCGTAATTTTGGAATATTACTCGAGAAATATCAGATAAACCTCCTTCATAAGTATCAGCATCTTCATCTAAATTCAACAACAATATGATATAAAGTGGTTTTTCTCGTCCTGTATAATAGGAAGCAATGTTTAGAGGACCGACTAATAAACTTATCATACCTGGTTCTCCAGTATATTCATGTGTGGCATAGATTTGCATTAATGTTTCGTCACTAATAATAAGCTCTTCGGGATATTTAGCGAGAATTTCTGTGCTTACTTTTATATCCCACCTCATTATGACTAAACCTATAGGCATTACTCGATATCACCTCTCTCTTTTGTTATTTTATCATTTAATGAAGATTTCTTTTTTAGATCAGTTATTCCTAAGGCTTCTTCAATAGATAATCCAATTTCTTTCCAATCATCACCGAATAATTTTACCATCATTTGATTTTTACTTGGAACCGAAAATGATTCAGCCATTCTTTTTTTAGATTTTATCAAACCTTTAACCTTTCTAATCTTTTTAACATATTTGGGTATTCTTGCTTGTTGAATAAGTCTATATCCTACTACACTTCCTACAACACCACCAACTGCGGATGCAATTAAAATGAAGTAGAAAGTCGGCATTCCGGTCCATAACTCTTGCATTTTTACTGTAATAGTAATTGTAAATTCTTGACTAGTGAAATTAGCGGCTTTAATGGAAATTTTACCAACAAAAGTTTGCGCCATAATGAACGTATTGATATCTCTAGTTAATATCGATTTGTTGTATGCCCCTGGGTTAGTTGGAATAGGATCGAATGTATAAGTTAGACCTCGAAAATTAAATTCAATATTTGCATTTTGTAGTGGCGCATCTCTAGTATCATCCCATAAGTGGATCTCAAAATCAAGATCACTTCCCTGGTTTATTAAAATTTGATTACTAGCCCCTAAATGTGGTTCTTGAATGGTTACGAAAAAGTTTCTCAACCGTATTTCTAAATATATAAAAGCATTCTTCTGTTCGTAATTGTCTTGTTTTAAAGTAACATACAAGAAATAGTATCCAATTGATTTTAATTCTGTGTTAAAATCCAACATATAAGTTTGATTTAAATTTTGAGTTAGTGAACCTGAGCCAAAACTACCAGGAATTTTAGTTCCATTCTCATATAGCTCTTCCCAAACATAATTAAAAATAATTAAATCCCCAACTATATTATTTGTACTGGCATCTCGGTATGTGAAAATGAAATTTTTTTGAGTTTGAACATAAACCCAAGAACTAACATAATATAGGTCTGTAGATTGGTCATTAATAGTTGTTTCTCTTTCAAGAATGTTAAGATATACCAAAAAATTCGACTTTGTAGTATAATTTTCATAAGAAGCTGTAATAGTAATTACTTTAAGACCTGTTGTCAGAGCATCTTCAGTATCTAAAGTAAATTTATAAAAATCTGTATATATTGGATCTATATAAATTCTAATAGGATCATGGCCTAACCATTCATAAGTTAAAATTGCTTCTTGTAAAGGAACTCCAGATTCATTTATTGAATATTTAATCATTATATTCACGCTTTCATCAAAATAATCCATATAAACTTTATCAAGTACTTCCAATTGTGTATCATAATCATAAGCACCAATATTTGTAGGAATACTTTTTATTTCAAGTAAAAAACTTATAATATTAGGAGCTGGAAATCCTGGATATAAGCCTTCTATTCTAACATTGTAGAATCTACTGCTACCTCCAGCAGATAATAAAGTAGAATCAATATTAATTGTAAAGTTACCATTACCAGTGCCATGCTCCATAAATACTCTGATTAAATCCGTCGTGGTTCCTACTCTTCTTACATACAATATACAACGTGCGCTTGGATCCGTTATAGGATACCAAGTTTGTCCATCATCATCAGTATATTCAAATATTGTTGAAAAGGTTATATTATCTCCCCAATAAGCTTCTTCTGTTCCAGAACTATTAGAAAATGATGTAAGGAACCTAGAAGTATTTACACCTGGTAAATAAACTGTAAAATTGATAGTAGACCGTCTTTCTAAAGTGAAATTAAACCAATATACCCCTGAAGGTTGTGATTGAGGAGGATCGATATAATTTACATCGAATTGTGCTGTTGTCAAGTTGTATGCATCGATAGTAAAATTATATGTTCGATCTTTTAAATACCAAAATGGCAAATCATTACTGTCATAAGCCCAACCACCTGTTGTACTACTTGAGCTAGTTAGATCTATAAGAGCATTATCTGATAATTTGATGTGTATTTCTGATGAAATAGGATTATCATATTCATCAACGGTCTTAATATTTATTCTAGCTAAATGAGTTCTATTATAAATGTTACATGTTTCAATAGTATCAATTTCAATAAGACCATTGCATTGAGAGAAGTTTAATCCGTTGACTTCAATTAATAAACCGTGAACCTCGTATTTTTCACTCGCTAGTTTCGAATTTTCAATTAAAGGAATATCTAATTCAATAAAGTCGTTATCTTCACCAGGACCATATCCATCTTCAAAATATATTAGATGGTTACTAGTACCTGTGGTATTGTATTTATCTATATAATATATAGAGATATCTTCAAGCTGATCAATCATGCTTGTTAATGAAATATCAATTTTTATTATTTTTTCATATCCGAAATCAGTTCTCGATCCATTAGTATAAATATATTCATTAAGTGAGTAACTATTTGTACCCGGAGAATTAATATTTGAGTCATATACAGATATTGAATATTCTTGATATTTAATTCCAGATTTATCGTAATCACTTCTGTAGATATAAGATTCATTTAATAGTAGAGGATTCCCGTAATAATCATCATTATCATAATACACCCTAAAATAATAAGATGAAACATTTAACCATCGAAATGTTGCTCTTCCATTCGTGTCCAATGTTAACGTGTTTAATAAATCTCCATATAGACTTTCATTCACTTCAATATATCCCTTACTCAATGGTATTCCATCCCAATCTGAAATCTCAAAATCAATAGTCCACAGATCTAGATAAATATTTTCTGTATAAGAAATACCATTAAAATAGAATGGTCCATTTCCTGATGTAAAACTATTATATACTTCAGCTTCACGAGAACCTAATGTATAATTAGCAGTAATATTATATTTTCGATTTGCTAAATTACTAAATGTTATTCTCCCTGTGGAATCTGAAAAACCCCTAGCAATTTCATATCCTGGGTTTCCTTTAGGAACTGTAGCATCAATCAACATTACTTCTGCATTAGGAACAATTCTCCCGTCCACATCTCTAGTAATAATTGTTGCCGTAGAATTTATGTATTGGAGCTCATTGATGCTGGTTGAAAAATCTGTATAATTAAACCTTACATCATCGAGTTGGAAAAACCCTGATCTATAATTATTTTCGGTCCCCCAGACACCAAATTCTAAAAATATCGTATCACCTTCAAATTTACTTATTGTAAAATTAAGAGGAGCAGTTAAATCTCCATCTATTGAGCTTTCTGAATATGTATCATTTGTAAATGATTTTGCCCAATTTCTTACTTTTGTGGCATGTTGCCAATTCCCTGGTTTATTTGCAGTTCCCGTATAAAAAGCTCGACCACCCCATAATTCAATATAATTTTCATAAGTACCTGGTGTACCAATATCAGCATGAGTATCTGGATCTAAGCCATAGTTATCGCACAACCTGATATAATATCCGTCAAAATCTATAGGAGTATTAGTACAAAATCCCCAAGTTCTTGGATTACGAAATAGATGTAATGATATCCCGGCTCCATATACTTTTGGAATAGTAAATGGATAAGAAAAAAAAGCTCCAGCATAACTATTGTATACATCAG
>JBHLNW010000167.1:0-4191 GCA_048941185.1 Promethearchaeota archaeon | reverse complement strand
TGATAATGATTTTTCATCATTTCACTTAGAGAAGAATAAGTGTATGATTTTGATGCATATATAGGTGTTCGTATGCTATGTGATGTTTCAGGATAAGGATCTTCACCAGCACGAATCAATTGAGTATCGAATTTTAGTTTATCCCATTCAATTCGGTTCTCTTTATTCATCTCTTGAAAGGTTTTTTTCATTTCAGACATGTTTTTCACATTACTTTTTAAAGTTAATATAATTTATATGGCATTACATTTCAATATTGAATATCTAGATAAACTTTTTTACATATTCTCAATTATAAAAAGAAAGTTATTATTAATTCTAGCCGATTTAAAATGAAATTAGAAGAAACTATCAAAGAAGCAGTTATCGAATGGGATGAAGATGGTTTAAAGGATCTTTGCCGTATTGCTCTCGAAAAAAAAGAAGCTACAGCAGTAGATTTATTGAAAATCATTGGAAATGTTATGCAATTTATTGGTAAGCAATTTGAAGAAGAGGAAATATTTCTACCAGATTTAGTTGGGTCTGCAAATGTAGTAAAAAGCACTATTGATGATGTCATAGATCCTGCGATTAAAGAATCTGGACAAATTAAAGAAACCGCGGGAAGAGTAGTTATTGGAACCGTTGAAGGAGATGTGCATAGTATTGGAAAAGATCTTGTTGGAAGTTTTCTTTTTTCAAATGGTTTTGAAGTTTTTAATTTAGGAGAGGAAGTTCCAGCATCCAAATTTGTAGACAAAGCTGAAGAAGTTAATGCACAAGTGATTGGACTCTCCGCCTTATTAACAATGTCTATGGATTTTCAACGCGAAGTTATTGAAGAATTAGAAAAAAGGGGTTTGCGTAATAAGTACAAAGTTATTGTTGGTGGTGCACCCACTTCGGAGGAATGGGCGGATGAAATTGGAGCTGATGGATGGGCTGATGATGCCATTGAGGCTGTTATATTAGTAAAAACATTACTTAGAGTGAATGTTTAAAGGAGGAGAGTGAAATGAAATTAAAAAGAATTGAAATCCTTTCTAATGATGAAATACAAGCTATTCATTCTGCAACTATAGAACTGCTCTCAAATATAGGAATTAAGATTGATTCTCCTTCCGCTAGACAATTATTGAAGGAAAATGGAGCAGAAGTTAACGATAATAATCCCTTTATTAAAATTCCAGAATCTTTAATTAAGAAAAGACTAAAAGAGGTTCCAGATTCTTTTAAATTGCATGGACCAGATGGTAAATTTAATTTTGAGGTTAATACCACATCTACAAAATATGCTACAATTGGAACCCCTGTAAAGATTTATGATCCAAATAAAAAAAGTGGCATCCGCAAAACCATCTTAGAAGATACGATCAAACAGATTAGGATTGTTGATTCATTGAAAAATATAAATTGTTCTCATATAGACGTCTGGCCTAATGACGTTAATTATCTCTCGCTTCATGCTCACTGTATTTATCAATGGGTGCATAATACCCATAAACCTTATGGACTTGGATGCTTAGGAAGAGTAGCAAGCCAAGACATGATGAATATGGCTTCCATTATAGTAGGGAGTGATGAAGATCTTATTAAAAATGCAAGATTTGTAGGGTTTATGAATCCAACGAGCCCATTACATTTGCCCCAACTAATGACAAATGGTCTTGAAATTTTTGCAAAATATAAGCAGCCTACAATAATAGCTCCAGAAGCTCTTGCTGGATCAACAGCACCAGTTACTTTAGCTGGTCTTTTAACTCAAATCAATGCTGAAATTATTGGAGGAATAATCTTAGCGCAACTTTATAATTCAGGTGCTCCTGTATTTTTCGGTACGGTTTCTACCATAACAGATATGAAATCTGGTAATGCAGCATTAGGGTCAATTGAAACAGGATTGATAACTACCGCAATCGCACAATTGGCTCGATTTTATAACATACCATCGAGAGGTCCTGGTGGTATTACGGATTCGAAAGTACTTGATGTACAATGTGGTTTTGAACGATTGCAAACGTTGTTAGTAGCAGCTCAAGCAGGAATAAATTATATCACTTGTGCTGGGACTTATGAGGAAACATTAGTAGAATCACTTGAACTCCTTGTAATTGATGATGAGTTAATTGATATAATAAAACGTTTGCTTAAAGGTATTAATGTAAACGAAGACACAATTGCGTTAGATGTTATAACGAAGGTGGTTTCTAATCCAAAAAAAGGAGTAAATTATCTAGGCGAAGCTCACACCCGTAAATTTATGCGAAAAGAACTATTCATACCTTCTTTAATTGACAGAAATAGACGTTCAACATGGCGTAAAAAGGGGGCAAAAGATATTATTGGGAGAGCGCAAGAAAAAGTAGAACAAATCCTTCAATCATTCAATCCTCCAGAGTTAGATAAGCAAATTGAAATTAAGCTTTTAGATTATATTAAAGAAGTTGAAAAAAGGACATTAGAATATTATAAAAAAGCAGAAGGTATATCTCAAGGGATTGTATCTCTTCCTGGTAAAGATATATCTGTTAATGATCAGTAAATTTACTTCTTTTTTTCTTTAATCTATTGAAGATTTCAACTAAATTTACTCTTAACATAAGATAAACAGTGATAACAGTGAAATACAAGGTGACTATGCTTAATATCCAATTTTCAGCTCCTAGAAAACTACAAATATTAATTATATTATATGCAAAAATGAGCATTAGTCCTAGTTTTCCAAGCCATACCCAAAAAATAGTCTTCTTGACATCGTATTTTATCAAACCTAAAGGTATTGTTATCATATCATCATTTAATGGAGTAAATCCGAATAGAAATATCAGAAAGGGAGCTAGTTTTGGATGTTCTACTAGATACAACTGATATTTTTTTAAATTAGTTTTCCGTTGATCTGATATTATTTCTGAAGCACCTCTACCAATAAAATAACCTCCCATCTCTCCAACCAAGCATCCTAACGATGCGATAAATCCTACTAAAAGGGGAATAAATATGTTCAATTGTAGAAATGGTTGGGAACTAAAACATACAACAAAAGTATACGGAGTAGGGATAGGGAGTAAATTTCCTATCAAGCATACCAAAAAAGTAATAAAAAGTCCTGATCCTAAATCTTGAAAAGGTTCATAGCGAGAAATATTTTCTATAGCTTCTCTATGAGATTCATTTAATAAAAGATCTATAGCTATAACGGTTAAAACTATAAGTAAAATAATGAAAATAATATCAATCTTTTTAAGTTTCAATATTATTTCAACACTGTTTATGATTATTAAAGTAAAGGAATTAGAATTATAAAATTAATGATTTAAGGGTATTTTAAGGTGTTGCTAAGCTAACAAAAATTATACCTAAGATTATACTAATAAAAAAAACTAAGATAACTACAATACCTAGGATTTTTCTTTTCGTATACCCTTTTTTTATTGTTGCCCGGTTTTGCTTAGAGGGGCTTCGTCGAACATGAGACATAATTATTTTTTTTAATCAGAAATGAATTTTAAATTAACTTCACTCCTCAATTTCCTCATCTTTTTTCTCGTTTGTTTGCTTTAAAAGTTCAATCAATATTGCGTTATTAAATGAGAAAAGTATCCTAGGAATGTAATCTTCTGCTAAATATGGGCCATCCTCGATCTCTTCTTTTAATGGAAAAAGCTTTTTTTCTTTTATGACTGAACCTAAATAATTTCTGTCATACTCTTTATATCCATAAACTTTGTTATTCACGATAATGATTTTCCTTTCATAACCTTCTGGTATGCCAGCTTTTTCAAGAAGTAATAGAATCTTTTCTGTAGATAACGTTTCTAGTAAGGCTAAATCTTCTTCAGTTCCCTCATATGAAGGACCAGTCTGTACTTCTACATATTCAGGCTCTTTTTCAATACCTGCAGCAACTTTAAAACCTACCGTTTCATTACCTTCATCAACTGCACTTATTTTAAAACCAATCCCATACTTATCTCTAATACTCGGTGCTAATTTAGCAGCAATAAATTTCATTCTTGTAGTAGTATTACTCCCATGCCAAATCCACACTCTATAACGAGTAGGATCGACGAAAAGGAGGACAAAATCTGGATCTAAAAGTTCAGGTATTTCAATATCATCTGCTAATTCTAATTCTTGAAATTCATTCAGTTGATCGTTATACTGAAAAACGATGATTTTCTCTTTATCCATTTCTGGAAGTTTATCATC
>JBHLNW010000077.1:0-18118 GCA_048941185.1 Promethearchaeota archaeon | reverse complement strand
ACAATACGTAATAATTTTGGTTCAATAATTGTATATATTAAGAAGGGAGAGAGCTATTTCTTAGAAGAAGAATTATAATTGTTCTCCTAGCATTATTTTAAAAATTACTTTCCCTTTAAAGTGTTTTATTTTTTAATTAATAATTTAAAATCTTATGTTACCTTTTAGATAAGAATTTAAGATAAGAATTTTATGCATTACTTAATAGAAATAAGATAATCTTAACAATTTTTGGTTGATAAATAATTCGAAGAAGAAGGATAGGGACCGATAATATAGAGAGCAAATTTATAGAAAAATTTCGGGCAGTATTGAATGATCATCTATCAATATCGATCTATAACAAAAAGAAAAGATCTATCTTTATAATACGAAAAGATTTAGCAAAGTCTTATGAAATCGAAGTAGATGCTTCGGAAGCACCGGTATTAAATAAAATGCTTGATGAACCAGAACCCTATGAGATTTCAATTGCGGATATAAAAATTTTGGAAGAAGAAATTTTTCCAATAAATGACGCTTTTCAGAAAGTATTTGGTGGTGAAAAAGAGCTTAAATTGAATTCAATTAAATTGGCTATTGGAAGTAACTTCCACGATTATGTAACGGTTGGAGAAAATGATTTGATTAAATTTGATGTGAAACCAACACTCAGTGGATTAAGGGATTTCATCAGGGATAACAAGGAAGGAATTTTAGGTTTTTTGGATAGCGAATTTATCAGTGAAGAGGGTAATGTTATATATTTGAATTGCGGCAAAAAGAATCTTTCAGAAAATGTATATTCTATAAAGGTTTTAATCCTTGCTTCTATGCAACAACGAGGATTTTTTCTTCAACAAGAACATAAGTATTATGGACTTCAACTATATATAATAATAGAGTCAAGAAAATCAAATGATGATATGATATTTGAGTTATTAAAGGAGTTAAATATTGATTGGGAATTGATATTTTTTAGAAGAAAGCTAGCTATACATGATTGGATGGAAATTGAATGTGAAAGAAATTCTGAAAATCTTAAAAGCTTTCTAAGAGCTAAATTTGAAACTCTTAATTACTTTGATGTAAATAATATAATACGATTAGTAGTCAAAAATCAATTACCCTTTAAAGTTGCAAATAAAATGGCTTCACTGTTATATCAAATGAAAAGCGAACGATCTTTTCGAGTTCAGGATAAGAAATTTCAAGAAGGCCTTTATCAAGAAGAACAAATTCAACAAGATGAATATTCAATTACTCTTAAAAAGGCAGAAATTGCTGCAGCTGCTAGGCTTGCTTGTACCTACTTAGGAATTCAAAAAAAGATAAAATTTGATAGAGATATATCTGATGATGAAATAGTTAAGTATGAAGAAGAACTTATGAACATGTAGTCTTTCATTTTTGGTAAAAAAACTTAAAAAGTAATGTTAAAATAAAATCTTTATATCAACTTAAACCTTTTCCTAAATTTCGTTAATCTAATCCATATGATTGTTTCAAAAGTTGATGATTTACCTTTCCAACTGATATACTTTTCCCTGTTATAGTATTTGTAATAGTATATATTGCAGGAGCAAATAATCCTGGATCTATACTATAAAAATCATAATCTGCGGCTTTAAAGGTTTCTAAAAACGGTCTTCCATAACTTGGAGATGTACTGGCGGGTGCTTTTGTAATAAGCTCAAATAATTCATCTTCTCTCTCTTTTTCAACTTGAATATTATAATATGTTAAACCAGCAGCACTTATTGAATCGTTTGTACGACCCATAGCACCAAGATCATCCTTGGCAATAGGAGCAACTGTAGCAGTACCAAAACCATCACTTATTAGATTAATTGGAAACTTGATCTCATGTAATTTGTGAATTCCGGTTTCTACAATTCTTGAAGCTACTTGGATTGATCCTACTAAACAGGCTGTTGGAGCACATACAGCATAGGTATCCTTTGAGTCAACTCCACATTTTTCAGCTAAAATATCCATTACTTCTTCGTTTGGTAATTTAGAGGTCTCAAAAACTATCACAGCACAATTAGAATCATCCCTATAATCTATTTCTTCAAATAGCTTCTCTACTCTACTCTTAGCACGAGCGGGTCCAGATCCTAAGGATTGGAAAATAACTTTTTTCTTTATTTGTCCATCTTTTTCTATATCCTTTTTTAATTTGACACTCCATCCTGCTAACTGGGAAGCAATGCATGATATTAGCGGTTCTGATGTGTAAACGTTAACACTTGGTATGAAGTGCCCATTTAAATTATATGAAGTAAATTCAATGGTTCCTAAACCTCCCATGCAAATTTCTCCAACTAATTTACCTCCAATCCATGATGCCTTAGACATATCAAGAACTGTTGCACCACTATTTAACTTATGAATCTCGGCATTATAGAAATCTTTATTTTTTATGATATTTTCGACGATTTGCTTACTTAGTTCATTTATTTTTACATGATGCACTTTATCTTCACTTTATTTAATTAATTATTTTTAATTGAGTATTTATTATTACTTTGATAATTTATTATAATATATTATTAATTTTGCTAATTCTATATTAAATGAAGATTTTGAAGAATAAATTTGATAAATTCTATGAAGGAATAGAGGTAGTAAAAAATAAACTGCTTAATTTTATTCAAACAAACAATTCCTCCATTCATATATATACACATTTAGATGCTGATGGATTAAGTGGAGCTGCTATATTAGGCAAAGCTCTTATTCGAGAAAATCTGCCTTTTCAAATTACAGTTTTAAAACAATTAGAAAAAGAAATCATTACTAATATCGCAAAAGATGTCAGAAGTTTTAATAAATTTTTAATTTTTACTGATTTTGGAAGTGGACAATACCTTGAACTACAAGATGAATTGATTTTAAATGAAAATTTTAATTCCTTTATCATTCTAGATCATCACCTTCCACAAAATATACCTAGTAAAGAAGACACTGATTTATTAAAAGAAGTTTTTGACAATACTTATCAGTGGCATCTAAATCCTTATTTTTTTGGATTTGATGGAAGTTTAGAGGTATCTGGAGCAGGATTAAGTTATTTTTATGCAAAATGTTTAAATGAAAATAATATTGATATGTCTTATACTGCGATTATTGGGGCTATAGGAGATATTCAAAATCAAGGTCCAAATAAGTCATTTCAAGGTTTAAATTCACTAATTCTAGAGGATGCAAAGAATTGTGGATTAATTGAAATAAAAAGTGATTTGAATTTTTCTTCAATAAAGCCATTAAATGAAGCAATTGCTTATTCAAATGAAATTAATTTACCAGGATTAACTGGTGATGTCAATAGAACTTTAATATTTCTAAAAACATTAGGGATATTAATGGAAAATTCAAAAGGCGACATAAAAACTCTGAATGAACTTACTAAAGATGAGAAACAGAAGATTTCTTCTGCTATTATTGAATATGTCTCAACTAAACTTGACATTGAACCAAATAAAATTATTCAGAAATTAATTATAAATAGGTATATATTAAAAAATGAAGTAGAAGGAACGGATTTATATGATGCTGAAGAATTTTCCAATCTCTTAAATGCTTGTGGGCGATTAAATCATGGTTCATTAGGTATAGCTATAGCAATGGGGGATAGAAAAGACTCTTATCAAAAATCTCAAGAGATTCTTTTAAATTATAAGAAAACCTTATTAAGGAGTTTAATATGGCTTAAAGAGAATAAAAAAATTCAACAAAGAGAATACATCCAATATTTTTTCGCTGAAGATGTTATTCCAGATACGATTGTTGGAACAATCGCATCAATGTTAGTCTTTGAGAATAGTGAAGGATTTGATAGATCAAAGCCTATTTTTGGTTTGGCAAAAAGAGAAGATGAAAATGTTTATAAAGTTTCTGGGCGAGCACATAAAAATATTGTGAATAAAGGTGTAAATCTTTCAAAAGCAATTAGAGAAGCATGTAAACTAACTGGATTAGATGTATTAGGAGGAGGGCATCCACCTGCAGCTGGTACAAAAATTCCTATAGATAAAGTCGAGATTTTTTTAGAAAACTGTAATTTAGCAATTCGAAAACAAATGCATTGAAAATTAGTAATTCAAAACAAATTTGAATATCTATATTTTATAAATTTCTCCAATTTCTGGTGCCACTGAATTATACCCTTTCTTCACTAATTCACTAGCAAAGGTAGTCGTTGATTTATTATCGCCATGAATACAAAATATATTATTATGATTTTTATTTCGAAATTCCAAGCTCTCTACATATTCATAAAGATGCAAACTATCAGCATGGCTCGAAAAATCAAAATAATCATAATCACATTTAGCTTCGATTTGAAAATTATTGAACATTGTTTTTTTCTTATGTCTTTCTTTAAATTCAAAGACACCATTATCTAATAAGCTCCTACCGGGGCTACCTTCCACTTGGTATCCTACTAAGTATACTGCGGACGCTGGATCGTTTAAAATAGTCTCTATATAGTCTATTACGGCACCTCCTTTAAGCATACCAGAAGGAGATATAATAACTCCATTTGATTTTTTAACTTTTAACCTATCTTTTCTCTTTGAGACAAATTCAACCTTTTTTAGTGCTTTTTTAAAAGCTTTTATATCTTTTATAAACTCTGGATACTCTAAATATATGCTAGAAATTCTTCTAGCTAATCCATCTATATATATTTTACCAGTATAGTTATATTTCTCCAAAATCAGCAGCGCTTCTTGGGAACGAGCAACACCAAAAGCGGGAATTAAAACTTTCCCCCCATTTTCAGTAATATCATTAATCTTCTCTATAAATTTTTCCTCCAACAATTTTCTTGGGGGATGTTCTTTCAAAGCATAAGTAGACTCAACAATTAATGCATCTAATTCAGGTACGTCATCATAATTAGCAGGGTTGATTAAGTTTGTATTTTGAGTATTTATATCTCCTGAATAAAATATACGTTTGTTATCCACTTCAAGTAAAATTGAAACACTTCCAGGTATATGTCCCGCATCGATAAAAGTTATAAAAAAATTTTCATCTATCTTTTGGCGTGTACCATTCTTTAGAAAATAAGTATTTTGTCTAAGAAGATCCAATTCTCTGAAACCAAATGGGTATGGGAATTTGGAAATTTTTATCATATCTCTAATTAAGATTTCAGCAATTTCGAGTGATATTGAATTTGTGAAGAATGGAATTTTATTTTTTTTATATATAAAAGGTAGTGCTCCTGAATGATCTATATGACTATGAGTAAGTGCAATTGATTTCAAATTAGAAAAATCCGCTTCAAGTGGTAATCTATTATCATTATTAAACCCTATACCATAATCTAGTAAACATTTTGAACCCTTTTCTGATTCAATTAAAATACAAGATCGTCCAATTTCTCTGCAACTTCCTAAAAATGATATTTTTGTCATATTTCAAAAGAAATTAAAAATTAGCTTAAAATAACTAAAAAATATGTTTTATTAAAAAAATAATTAAAGAAATATCAAGTTTTTTAAAATTCTTGAGAAAAACAACAAGTTATAGTTCCTTTTTGATTAATTAATTATGATTGGTCTAGGAAAAAAAAGGAAAGAGTTACTTAGAAAATTAAGGTTATTTTATTTTAGGAATAGAATTAGTTAATAAAGCGATAACATTATTAACATTTTTACCAAAAATTTGTAAAATTTCCTCCCAAGTAACTGGAGCTTCATCTTCTTTCCAGCAATCATAATCTGTGGACATAGCAACAGCAGCATATGGTATACCAGCTTCATTTGCTAATATTGTTTCTGGAGCAATACTCATATTTATCACATCAGCACCCCATATTCTAAACATTTTTGATTCTGCTCTTGTAGAAAATCTCGGCCCTTCGATAGTAACTACTGTGCCAGTTTCATGATGCTTAAGATTCAGCTCCCTAGCAGTTTCAATAAGAATTTTTCTTAATTCTTCTGAATATGGATCAGCCATGGGTGTATGCTTCATATCTCCTGGAATAAATTCTTCAAAGAATGATATCTTTCTAAGACGTGTGAAGTCTATAAATTGATCAAGAATAACCAGATCTCCTCTTTCTATCTCTAGTCTTAAACTTCCACATGCAGTTGTAGCTAGAATATGAGAACATCCTTGATTTTTTAAAGCTTGTATGTTAGCCCTATAATTTACTTGCGTAGGAGGAATTGTATGCTCTCTGCCATGTCGAGCTATGAGAATCACTTCAACATCATTAATCTTACCTACTTTTAAATTAGAACTCGGTTTTCCATACTTAGTATCAACATTTATATCCATAGCGTCCCTTAAGATAACTGGGTTATCTAAACCTGAGCCACCAATTATTCCTATTTTTGCCATTATTTTCAACTTGTACTTTTTTTAAAATATTAAATTTAAAATTTTATAAATTATTTGTTATTAAACTTACTTACTTTTATCAAATTCTATAAAGTTTAATCATAGTATTGATTAGTATAAAATATATTCTAAGATTCA
Source organism: Promethearchaeota archaeon (assembly GCA_048941185.1). Lineage (GTDB taxonomy): Archaea > Asgardarchaeota > Lokiarchaeia > Sigyniarchaeales > SOKP01 > Loki-b32. The sequence goes on along the minus strand of JBHLNW010000077.1, from coordinate 11,635 downwards.
ATTTAGCAGTTCATGGAAAAAAAAAAAGTTCTTGTTCTTGGATCATTGGCTTTTGATTATATTATGGGTTTTAAAGAGAGTTTTATTAATGCGATATCCATCAATTATGATAAGGAAGAATATCAAAGTACTGTTACTGCAGATAGTCGTTATCAGTTTTTTGGAGGTACGGCTGGGAATATTGCTTATAATCTAGGACTTTTAAATATTGCTAAGGTTTCGTTATTTGGTTCGGTAGGACATGATTTTAATAGATTAGGATATATGGATCATATTACGCAATTTAAAAATATTGAATTACTTGTTGATGTGCATGAAGATCTTTTTACTGCTGCTTGTTACATAGTCAACGATATTAAAGCTAATCAAATGATTATTTTTCATGGTGGAGCTTTAAGTAAATGTAAGGATATTGATTTAAAAGAGAGGATTTCAAATCCAGAAGAGTTTATTTATGCTATAAATTCAACACAGAGCATAGAAGCTATGACTAATTTTGCTCTTCAATTAAGTGATTTAAATATCCCCACTATATTTGATCCCGGACAAGTGACACCACTTTTTAAAAAAGATAACTTAATAGAATTACTTAAAAAATCAGAAATACTAATTGGTAATACTCATGAAATAAAACAAATAAAAGAGAAGTCCGAGTTAACTGAAGAAAATATTCTTGATTTTCTTAAAGCAATTATCATAACAGAAGGATCTGAAGGATCTAAATTAATTTATAAAGATAAAAATGATAAAATTTTCAAAATTCATATCCCTATTGCAACTCCCAATAAAATAGTCGACACTACTGGTGCTGGAGATGGATATCGTGCTGGAATACTAACCGGTTTAACTTTGGATATGACTCTATTAGATTCATGCAGATTGGGAGCTATAATTGGATCATTTGTTGTTGAAACAACTGGAGCTCAAACTCAAAATTTTAATAGTGATATGGCAAGGAAAAGATTCTTTAATACATTTGGCTATATTCCACCAGAATTAGAAATAATATAAAAAAATGTAGTTTTAGAATAATTTCTATAATTAATTTTTATTGAGATAATTTTATTCTTCAACTGGAATTTCTACTAAAGAAAGAACATCATATTCTTTCAATTTATCTCTCCCATGCAAACTTCCTGTTAATTCAATTACAAAGGCTACTCCTACTACTAAACCACCAGCTTTCTCGACTAGATTACATGCTGCTTTAGCAGTTCCTCCAGTAGCTAATAAATCGTCAAAGACTAATACTTTATCTCCTTCTCGAATTGCATCAATGTGCATTTCAATACTATCTGTTCCATACTCAAGCTCATATGTTTCTTTTAAGGTTTTGTATGGTAATTTACCCGGTTTTCTCATTAAAACAAATCCAGCACCTAATTGATAAGCTATTACACCACCCCAAACGTAACCCCTTGCTTCAATAGCAGCTACTTTAGTTATACCTTTATTTCTATAGTAATTTATAATATTATCACATGATTCTTTAAAAGCTGAGTGTTCTTTAGCTAGAGTTGTAATATCTTTAAACTGAATTCCCTCAACAGGAAAATCAGGTACATTTCTTATATAATCTTCTAGATTCATTTTCGATTCACTTTATTTTTTAAACTTAAGATGCGATTAATTAAAATTGATAATTAAAAATGATAATTAAAAATGATTAATTAGATTTAAATTCAAATTCAATCAAAAACAAATTTTCTCTTTATAATTAGAAAAAATTAAATAAAAATTAAAGTATAAAAAATATATTGAATATAATTAAAAAACAAATTGTAAAGCGGGTTGTATTTAAATGAAAATTTTATTGTTCGGTCCTGCTGGAGCGGGTAAGACGTCATTAATGCGAACCACTTGTCTCGGATACAATTTTATGAAGGTTTTAAATCTAAAACCTACAAAAGGTGTTTCTCGAGAGAATTTTATTTTCCGTGGTATAATGGAGCTTAACGTTTGGGATCTTGGAGGTCAAGAACGCTATATGGAGCGCTACTTCTCAGAATCTCAACGAGAATTAATATTTTCAGAAGCAACCACTGCAGTTTTTATGGTCGATTCTAGTGCAATCGATCCTGAAGTACGCGATATTTTTGATAAATTTTTAAAATTTGTTTTTGAATTCTCTCCCAAAATTGATATGATCTATGTATTACTAAATAAAATAGATCTAAAAGAATCAAAGGAAGATGAATTTTATAAAATTCTGACAAAAGATATGAATAATGGCTTATTATCAAAACTCTCGTTTACTCCTGTATCTGTGAAGGAAGGGAGTGCCCAACATAGATTAATTGAGATACTTGATTATGAAATTCAAAAGAATACATTATCCATGCAACGCTTAGGAAAAATACGCCATTTATTAGATGAGTTAAAGCTCAATACCTTATCTGAATACCTTTTATTCAATCAACCTGATGGGCTATTAATTTCTTCTACATTTGGTAAATTCGAATCAAAGCCATTAAAGTTTATGAAATTCGAAATTGGGACTTTGGATTCTAATATTTATAATATTTACCAACAAATTATGGAACTTCAAAAAGTCTCAAATCTATCTCCTTTAACATTATCTACTGTAGTCTATGAATCTGAAATTTGTTGGATTTTAGTAAAGGAAATAATTAATGGAGCAGTTTTAATGGCTGTAACAAGAAATAAACAACCAGAAGTATTTTCTAGTGTCATAAATGCGTTAACCGGGGATGCTTTTAAAAATTTAAGACTTTTTTTAAAATCTTCTGAATTCTAATTTAGAAAATTAAAAATAAAAATATAGAGTTTAGATAAATTAATTTAAATTTACTTCTTCTATTGTTCTTTATCATATAAACCAATTTTAATTAGAAAATGTTGTTTTGCATGATGAGGTCTTCTGATAACAGTATCGTTAGATTTTTCAATTTCTCTTGCTTTATCACACATTAGAGCAGCTGTTCTCATCATTTCATGAGCTGCTGCTAAAAGTGGCATATAATCAGATCTTTCTTTTAATTGGAAACATGCTTTACCAGTAACCTTAGAGACCGAGGCAGCAAGTTCAAAAGCAGCAATGGCTTTAGCACTAGCATAAGGATTAGAAAAATTGGCTGCTTTTATTGCTAAATTTGCATCAATAATTACTTGAGGTAATGTTGGAGTTCTGTTTTCGAGCATGTGCAAAATAACTTTATTCAATTCTTCAGCTATTACTTGTAAAGCACCAGTAATTGCCAATACCTTTAGTAAATCTGAATTGAATATACTCATTTCAATGGGATCGAGGAAAGGTCTACGTGCTCCGATCATACTATCACAATTCACTAATATATAACCCATGTTCTTTTCTTTTATTTCATCAATAGATTTTTTAGCAGGAGCATCAGAAATTATTATGGTAGGGATTGTTCCAGCCATTTCTCTTACAGCCTTAGGACCAGGTAGAGAGGCATTTGGACTAGACATTATTATTAATTCTGGATCAAATTCGAGTAATTTTTTCATAGTATCTATACAATGTTCTGGAGGATGCATTTTAGCTCCAGAAGTTACTTCTCTCACATCGATCCTAGTAGCTTCGGCTCGTTCATCCATTAAAAAAGCAAGTAATAAAGAAGAACCTATAGTTCCATTTTTAAGAATACCAATTTTAAGTATTTTGTCTTTTTCACTCATTTTTAACCAGTTTTTTGTTAATTCGAATTTTAAATTATAAGTTATGTAACCTTACAATTTTTCAATGTTTTTATTTTTTGTTTTAAATTTTATAAAACAAGCAACTCTATAAGTATATACAAACTATTAAAAAAAAAAAAGAAAAATTGCAATATTGAAAGTGTGGTAATTAAAATGGAGATTAATGGTGTGGAAATTGAAGATACATTCTGTGAAGCTTTTGGAACTGTTTTTACTCGAGTATTAGTAACAGCAAAGAATAAAAAATGGGCAAAAATCGCTGCTCAGGAAGCAACTGGGTATGGGACATCAACAATCGGTTGCGATGCTGAAGCTGGAATTGATATTTTTGTGAATGGGGAAGCCACTCCTGATAAACGCCCAGGAGTAATATTAATGTTTTTTAAAAACAAAAAAGATGAGATGAGTATGGTCTTAACACATCGAATTGGTGAATGTATTCTAACTTGCCCTACTACAGCATGTTTTGATGCTTTAAATACTTCCCTTGATCCTTCTAAGGAATTTGAAATTAAGTCTGGTAATAATTTAAAATTTTTTGGTGATGGATTCCAAGAAAAACTTGAAGGAATTTATCCATTTGACGCTTTTAAGATTCCAGTTATGGAGGGTGAATTTATTGTTCAAAACTCTTTTAAAGTGGGAAAAGGAATAGCTGGTGGTAACTTTTTAATCATTGGAAAAAACCAAGATTCTACTCTAGAAGCAGCTGAAAAAGCTATTGAAGCAATAAAGGATATTCCTAATGTAATTGCGCCATTCCCTGGTGGTATTGTACGTTCTGGATCTAAAGTTGGATCAAAATATGAATTTATGAGGGCTTCTACTAACCAAAAATATTGTCCTACTTTAAAATCAAAAATAGAAGATTCAGAATTAAAAGCGGAAGATAATTGTGTTTATGAAATTGTTCTTGATGGTGCTACAGAAGAAGTTATAATAAAAGCAATAAAACGGGGAATTGAAGCTGCAGTAAAAGTTTCAGGGATAAACCGCATATCTGCAGGAAATTATGGAGGAACACTTGGTAAATTTCAATATCGTCTTTACGATATTTTGGGTCAATAAAAATATAGAATTATAATTTTCTTTTTATTTTTCTTTGAGGAATTTCTTCTTTTTCTTTTTCAGGTTTTTGTTCTTCAATTTGGTCCTCTTCAGCTTCCTCTTTAATAGGTAGAGTTTTTATTTTTTTCTTTTTTGACTTTTTAACTTTCATTTCTTTCTTTCTAGTTGTAATTTTTTGGGGTTCTCCTTTTGACTTGAAATAAGTATAAGCAATAATAACACCTAAAAGCAACCCAAAACTTATCCCACCAAAAAATAAAATCCATGGCAAATAATAACCTACAATATCAGGAACTATTCTAATTGCTTGCGGTGCTTTGTCATAATCCTCAGTTAAACCTATAACCACACCATCTGTATCAATGACATACATATATACATACCAAAGCTCACCAATTAAAGCAAATGTCCTGATAGTAATTTCAGTATTTTCTCCGATATATGTTCGAGTAATATTATACCATTCATCATTTTCGTTAAAAAGGGCAACTTTCACATATGCTACTCCTTCAACATCAGATACATTGAAAGTAAAAACTAAATCCCTGCTATAAAATATTGATATAGCTTGATTCATATCTAATCCATTAATATTATAAGAATGAATTTCGGGGGGGTTATTTTTTACATTAAAATAAGTTTCTTTTGAAGTACTTTCAAAATGTGAGTCTGATAGTGTTATATTTACTCTATATTTGCCAATAGGCCTACTTGCGCCTATAAAAAAAGTTTCTGAAAATAAATTATTACTATCATAATCTATTGTATCGTAGATTATCCGTGCACCTTGAGAAGTGTAAAGAGACATCGTTGCTGTCAGATCTTCTGGTTTACTTTCGATATCAGTGACATTAAATGAAATAGTGAAATCTGATGCTCTAAAAACTTCATTAGGAGATATATTGATAGGTGAAATAAATTTTGGTTTATTATTTCTTACATAAAAAGGGTAATAAGCTGTTTCCATTCTCCCAGAAATTTTATCAGTCATATTTAATTGGACATAGTAGAATTGGTTTTTATTGAAAGTCTCATTTTTCAACAAAATCCTGAACTGGTTAATATTTTTCTCAAAGTTTATCGTATTTTCCTGTACTAATTCATCCAAACTATTAACAATAGTTGTATTCCAAGTAAAATCATAAGAATTAAAGTTGTTTACCATTATTTCAGTGTATAATGTTTCATTAATATAATATTCTGAACTAAGTTTATTTTCTGAGTTATATAGGTTTACAAGAAAATTTGTCTCAATTGTGAAATTTCTATAGGTAATATGTGAATTTAATAATTGATTAGTTTCATTGTAAATGAGAAAGCTTACATTCTGCATTCCTAACGGTGCATTGTATTTTGGTGTATATATTCCGAGAAATTCATCATCTCCTATAAATGTCATATCAAATTCTCTAATAGAACCATTAGTAAAAGAAATTTCCATTTTAGTATAATTTGCACCACTAAAATCAAAAGTATTTAACGTAAAATTAATGGATTCAAAAAGTCGATATATTCTTGTAGCATTTTGTGATATTGCCCAATATGCTATGGGATCTTGAGCAATTTCAGGTACTTTTTTTTCCTCATTTTGAGTATAATTAAGTGATTGTGAGTTATTTAATGAAATTCCTGCAAAACTTACTAAAAAGCTTATTATTATGAAAAAAATTAGAGCTTTATTGCAAATTCGTCTTTTTACCACAATAACCTCATCTTCTCAATTTTTTATGTTTAATATATTTATTTTTAAAATATAATATAATTCCAATAGGAGCCAGAATAGGCAAAATATAAAATAAAATTAGATTTAAACTTGATAACTCGAGAGATAGTTCAAAATATAGTAAAGCAATATCATCATCTTCGCTATCCTTTAAAGTAACTTTAAATTTCTTTATCCCAAATTCGTAAGGATTAATAGTGGGTATTATACTTGTAATGATTATATTTTCCCCTATATCTAACTCAACTAAATTTGTAATTTGCTTTACATTATTTATATATAATGAAAAACTTTCAGATTTCTCTTGATTGTTTTGGATAATAATAATTAAATATGCCGATTCGCCTTGAGGTATTTTTTCAGGGAAAGTTGTACTAATAATCTCATATTTTGGTATTATTTCAACATTAAAGATTTTTGAATAAAATATTGTTCTATTAATTAGAATTTCCATTTTAATTTTTATTGTTTTATTTGATATTGATTCTAAAGTTCTCAAATAAATTGAAAGAGTTTTTATTTCTTTTTCACTTAACGTTTCTTCTTGCATAAAATTTTCAATAGAGTTTTCTGTAATTCCCGTAAAACTCACATTTAAAGATTGAGTAGCATTTGGGAGAAAATTTTTCAAGGTCATCGATACAAATATGTTATCTCCTTTAACTACTCTATTTTGATAAAGAAAATTATTATAATCAAATGAATATCCAATTTCTATTGCCTTTATGATTTCTAAATAAATTACATTACCCTTTTTAATTTTGAAAGATATTTCAGTATTTCCTGGTTCTGCATCAAATTTAGCCGTGAGATTAAAATCAATTCTAACTGAATGAGATGCTGTGAAATTTATTTCTTGAGAGGGATAAATCTCAATATCTTCCCCTTCTAATGATGCGGTTAATGTAGAATCTTCTTTTCTGGTATATGTTATATTGATTGATACATTCACAATTTGTCCATGATACAGAATTTGAGGTAAATTCTGAATTGATTCACTAATTACTCCAGAAGTAATATTAAATTGCTTTATAATATCAGTTAATTTAAAATAGGTGGTGTTAGCCCACAAATAAATATAATAATTATCATTTATGGGGAGTGTGTCATTAATTTCAAATAAATGGGTATAAGAAATTTCAGGGTCTCCAATAAAATTGCTAAATTCATAGAAGAAAGTTCCATTAGGGTATTTGAAAACATAATTAATACTATAGTTAGTTATATCGTAATGTATATTATATCGAACATAAGAGCCATTTTCTGGGTTGAAATATTGTCCAATATTTTTAAATGAATAAGCTGATGTAATATTCATTATATCTTGATTGAAAATGAAATTGGGTATATCTCCTGATACATTATAAGCTGCGTTTAAAACTGTACTATTATAAATCTTAAAAGCATTTAAGTATGTTTCACTCAATTTAAGGTTTGAGTGAAATGATTTAGTGGTGTTTGTTAGAGAAAAGTTATAAGCGGTATTAATATCATCATAAAGATTATCTTCGATGGAATTATATATTTTTAAAGCCCTATTGTAGTATGTAATATTACCTGTAACTTCAAATAACTTCAAACATGCCCTCATCATCAAAGCGTTATCTTTAAGATCTTTACTATGGTCAAATATACCACTCCAACCGGGAAGAGCAATTTTCTTATAAAGTCCATTATCATATAAAAAATCAAGACTTTGATATAGATTAATTGCATTTTGATAATATATGGAATCATTTGCCATACCGGATTCAATCCAGAATTCTAATAAAGTAATGATACCTAAAGCATTAGTAGTTAAGTGATAATATTTTTGTCCCGCAAGAGATGTATCCCAATTTCTATTGGCATTATGGTAAAAAGCTTTTTCTGAAGGGTCCCACATATACGCATTGTCAACCATGTCAACTATAGTTAGATTTGCGAGTTCATAAGCGCGATCTCTTATAGATTGATCCAAACCAAGATTCTGATAACTTCGATGAATTAAGAGGTTTGCTAAAATTGCATAAAAATTACTTTCGGCATACTTTGTATTTGATGAGTTGTAATGGTAAAATCCGTTATAATTATATCTATCATCCCAAAATTGAGAGGAGTTTATTAAAAAGAACATTTCATTAATGGAATTCTTGGGTTTTGTTCCACTAATAGTGAAACTATTAATTTCAGAGCCAATATTTTCAATTAAAAGAAAAATTGGCATTAGATTATCGGTTAATAGTCTATTATCATTTTTAATTTCCCCAGTTGTATTATCAATCGATATAACAAAACCATATTTGTATTCATCAACATTACCTTCATACCATAAAGATGTATCTTTTAGGTCTAAATAGATCTCATATGTTTCAAAATCATTTATTTCCGATTGCTTTAATGATTTATAATAGAGCAAATTATCTTCTGAAAAAATTGTACCATCAGTAATATCTCCATCTGTATCTCCATATCTATAATAAACCGAAATATCAAAAGCTAAATTTGATTGATATTTATTCTCAAAAAATGTGCGGAGTTGTTCAAAATTTTTAGTAAAAGGATCCTGAAGCATTGAAATAGTAGAACTTGTTTTCAAATCGTTAGTAACTGAATTATTATCGAAATCATTATAATTTGTGATGAAGTTATCTTCCGTATAATTAATTTTATGATTAAGATTGGTAATAGACAAAAAATTCAGTAAAATTATAAATGTAAAAAATAAACAAATTAATAATTTTAGATTTTGTTTTTTCTTCTTTTTTCTCTTTCCAGTTTCAAATAAATTCAAAAATTTCATTTTTCCTAATATAAAGAAATCTAATAGGTATTTACTGAACTATACTTTTTAAATTATAATGTAAAAAAATCCTTCTCTTTAAAATTTTTTCTGACAGTTTCTTATAGATCATAATATTTAACAATTGTTTAAGATTGATCCCTCTCTTTATATTATAGAGTTATATATTGAAATTATATAATAGAGATGCAAAATTTTTAAAAAGAAGAATTAGAGTTAACTTACTTAATCAAAAGTTTCAATTTTATTCTTTAATGTATCCACCAAATCATTAATTTTGATCCTTTCTTGTTCCATTGAATTTCTAAATCTAAGTGTCACTGAATTATCTTCTAAAGATTCATAGTCAATCGTTATACAATACATTGTACCAATTTCGTCTTGTCTTCGATATCTTTTTCCTATAGAACCTGCGCTATCAAAAAATGAATTGATACGATTTTCTAACAAATTTCTATGAACTTTTAATGCAAGATTTTTAATATTTTCTTTATTTTTAACAAGTGGAAAGACTGCCACTGCATTTGGAGCTAATGACGGTTTTAATTTTAAATTTATTCTTCCCTCTTCTACGTTAAAGGTCGTTTCAAGTAAACAATAGATAATTCTATCAATTCCAAATGCTATTTCAAGAACCTGAGGGATTTCTTTGACATTTGAATCAGGATTTACATTCACTTCAAAATTTTGCTTCGAAAACTCTGCATGTCTTCTTAAATCGTAATCAGTTCTGTCATGAACTCCACAAATTTCAACCCATCCAAATTGCTCTGTTTTTATTTCCAAATCCCATGCATCATCAGCATAGTGGGCGCGTTCGTTTATTGAATGTTGTCTAAATCTTATTAATTCTTCTGGAATCCCTAGTATTTTAGTTAAATAGTAACTAATATAAAGACAATAGGCGAATGCTGGTTTTTTAAGAACATTATTTTTAACCGCTTTTTCAAGTGAAATAATTTGAAGTTTGTCAATTTTTTTTTCTTGAATTTGCCAATCTAATAATGGTAAAGTTTTCTCTTTATATTCCTCATACTCTTCAAATTCCATTTCTTGTTCTTTACCAATAAACATTTGTAGCTCAAATTGATCAAATGCTCTCATTCGAAGAACACCTTGTCTTGGAGAAATCTCATTACGATAAGCCTTCCCATATTGGTAAATTTTAATTGGATATTGCCTTCTTGCATCTTGATCTAGACGATTAAACAACAAATATGTGGTTGTAGCTGTTTCAGGTCTTAAATAGGCTGTTATATTATTACCCACTTGGGTTTTTAACATTAAGTTATACGGTTCTATTTTATTAAAAGCAGCATCGCATTTGGGGCATAATAGATTGTTTTCTTTAATTAAATTCTCCATTTCGTGAAATGATAAACCATCTATCATAAGATCTGGAAGATTGTCTTGAAGAAACTTATCAGCTCTATAAAGAGTATTACATTTATCACATTTAATAACAGGATCAATGAACCGTTCTAAATGTCCAGATGCTATCCACACTATTTCAGGCATAATTGTCGGACATTCAACTTCTCCAAATCCAAAATAACGTAACTCTTGGCGAAAAAGATTTAATATATTGTTTTTTAGAGCCATTCCAGCTGGGCCATAAGAATAAAAGCCTGCAAGGCCTCCATAAATTTCTGGAGAAGGCCCCCATATAAATCCTCGCCGTTTGACTAATGAATTGAATGTTTCTATGTTATCCTCAATTTTCATATATTATAAAAAAGTGTATTATAGTATTAGTATTTTAAGATATTACAAGTAAATTAAAATAAATTTTTATAATAGGAATATAATAATATTATTATATTTTTTTTTAAAGTTAAAAATAAAATTGATAAATTATGTTATTTCAAGATTTCCAATATAGTTTCTGGGAAGCGCTAGAAATGGGGCTTTACTTTGTAATAGTAGGATATTTCTTTTTATTGTTTTTCTATTTTCTATTTATGAGATTTCGAACTTCAAGGAAATCATATTGGCTATTTTTTAGCTTATTCTTTCTATTTTTTGGAATTGCACGAGTATTTTTCATAGTGTACTATTTTTTCGCGCCAGAACTCTATACTGGTACCAATGGCGATACGATTGTAGCACTTTTGATGGTAAATTATAGATTTGCTACTTTCTTCACTTGGTTAGGAACTGCTTGTGCTGTTGGAGTTCTAGGAATTCTCATACTTCCTCCAGATACTCAATTTGAGAAAACTGAAGAGAAAGGATTATTATTGAAAGATTGGTTAAAAAATAAAAATAATATTAAAATATTACTTAGAATCAGTTTAATAGTAATTCCAATAATAATTGGATTACTTGCATTGATATTATCGGATGGACTTTTTATGGATCCAGATTTCGTAAGTGATTAT
>JBHLNW010000076.1:0-18149 GCA_048941185.1 Promethearchaeota archaeon | reverse complement strand
TGATTGCCAAAGAGCCAATAGATGTTTTATAGGAACATAAGGTTGGTTTAACACAAATCTTATAGTATAATCATCTATTATCTCAGTGTGATTGATATATGGTTTCCCTTCTGAATTATGATAAGAATAATTCCAAGCCCAAATTTGATTCCAGGGCTTAGTTTCAGCAAACCTATAAATTCTCTCGAAGTTCCATTTAACCGCAGAAGCATTAAAAGGCGTTCCATCATGGAATGTTACATTCTGTCTTAAAGTACAAGTGAAATTCAAGTGATCAGGGCTCCAACTTCCATTTAATGCTAAATTAGGAATAATAGGAGTATCCGATTTGTTTTGTTCGTAAGCAAATAACCCTTCTGTAATTTGATCAAGTAACATCAAATTTACGTAGCGAGGACCGGGATTAATAAGTGGATCGATGGAATCTAGAGTATTACCCAAACCACAAATAAATACAGATTCTGATTCTTCTTGTAGCTCATAATAGAAGTAAACTCCACTAACTATTGCGGCTATTGCAATAATACTTGTTGTTCCTAAACCTATTTTTTGCTTTTTATTTAGTTTTTTAAATACTTTTTTTTTCTTTTTGTGATTAATTTCCTTTTCAGCCATATGGGAAACCTTTATATTATTTTAATTTATTTTGATTTTTATCCTTAAAATATCCTTCAAACTTAGGATTTTCAGATAAAACTCAATTATTGAATTTAGCTAATAGATAAAATAAAATTAGATAAAAATATTAATAAAAATTACTACTCTATTGTATATTTCTTCAGAGATTATTATCTCTCATAAACGGAAAAATATACTAGTTTTTTAACACAAAATACATCCTTCTATTGTCTTTTCCCTTATTTACAGTTTTAGTGACTTCAATCTTACCAATTTCACTTAGATGATTAATATGGGTTCCACCATCAACTTGTTCATCGACATCACCTATTTTAATAATGCGAAATTCCTTAATTTTTTCAGGTAAGCCTATAGCTAAACGTGCTAATTCGGGTTTTCCTAAAACTTCATCTCTTGACATGTAATCGATTGTGATTGGTAAATTTTGCTCTATAATTTTATTTGCCTCATCAACGTAACACCGCAATTTTTCAGGAGAATAATCCTGCATTGAAAAATCCATCCTTGTTTTATCAAACTCAATTTGATTCCCAGTTATTTTCGCATTAGCCTTGTTGTAAAGTATATTACTGATTAGATGAGACGCAGTGTGATACCTCATAAAGGTGTATCTTCGCTCCCAATCGAGTTCACATGTAACCACATCTCCTGCTTTTAATCCCGGTCTATCTACTTCATGGCTTATTTGACCTGAAAATTTACCAACATAGACTACTTTGAATTTTTGATCATCTTTAATGATAAATCCTTCATCCCAAGGCTGTCCACCACCTTTAGGATAAAAAGCAGTTTTATCAAGAACTACATATTTATCATCCTTTACACTAATAATTTTTGCATTCCAACTTTTAAGATAAGAATCATCCATATAGAGTGGTCTTGCCATAAAATGTAAAAAAATATTTTACCTTATAATATTAATCATTTTCATGATTTCAAGAGGATTTTACACTATTTTTTATCTCTTATCTTAAAAATTTCTTTATAATAAGTTTTTAGAAAAAAAATGAATAAATAATAAGATTTACATAATTATGTATACCTATTTAATAAAAGTTTTAATCTCTTAGAAAGTATAATGGCGTAAATTTTATGAAGTCTGTTGAAATAGCTGGGAATAAATTCGAAGTTAAAAGCGGATTCCTTGATTTAGGTCTTTTAGAAATAAAAGATATGGATGAAATATTAGGATTATCAAAATTAAAAGATTTAAAGAATTTAGAATTAAGTTCGAATCAAATAACGCATATAAAAGGACTTGAAGATCTAACCGAGTTAGAAATATTAAATTTAGGAAGCAATAAAATTATTCAAATTAAAGGTTTAGAAAATCTAAAAAACCTCAAGATTTTACATTTGGTAAGCAATCAAATTACTGAAATTAAAGGATTAGAAGCTTTAGAAAACTTAGAAGAACTCTATTTACGAGGTAATCAAATAACTGAAATTCAAGGATTAGACAATTTAAAATCGCTAAAAAGGTTAGATCTTTCTTGGAATAATATTATTGAAATTAAAGGTCTTGATAGTTTATCAAATCTTGAAGTTTTATGGGTTATGGGAAATCAGTTAGAGCAAATCAAAAATCTTGAAAGATTAGAAAAATTAGAAGTATTAAATCTTGGAGGAAATCAAATTAAGAGCATAGGAGGGTTAGAGAATTTAAAAAATTTAAGAAGTCTTTATATAAATAATAATAATATTCAAGAAATTCAAGGTTTAGAGAATTTGGCAAATTTAGAAACACTGTGGCTAAATACAAACCAAATATCAGAAATTAAGGGATTATCAAATTGTATTAATTTAAAAATATTAAATCTAAAACAGAATGAAATAACTCAATTAAAAGGATTATATAGCTTAATTAATTTAGAAAACCTTTTTCTATCAGAAAATAGTATTGGAGAAATCAAAGGACTTGAGCCCCTTGCAAAATTAGAAACGCTTGATTTAAGTCAAAATCGTATTATCCATATAAAAGGTTTAGAATCTTTAATGAATTTAAAAGATTTATGGCTTGCGGATAACCTTATCCCCCAAAAAATAATAACGCAATTGGGAGGTTTAGATTCTGGAGGATGTGCGAATGATCCAATGCAATTTGTACAATATTGTCTTGTTAATTTATAGTAATTAGATTTTTTTTCAATAAAAAATAATGTATAAAAATCATATCTTCTTCACATAAGATTAATTATACTATTTTTATCATGAAATTATTTTGTTGGTGAGATTTTGGAATTAAACGCATTTGAAGTTGCCAAAAAGCAAATAGATATTGTTGCTAAAGAGATGGGATTAGATCCAAATGTTAGAGAATACCTTAAAAGAGTCGAAAGAGCATTAATAGTTACAATCCCTATACAAATGGATGACGGTTCACTTCAGATTTTTGAAGGTTATCGAGTTCAACATAGTACAGTAAGGGGTCCTGGAAAAGGAGGAATAAGATTTTCTCCTGAAGTCACATTAGATGAAGTAAAAGCATTAGCAACATGGATGACTTGGAAATGCAGTTTATTAAATTTACCTTTAGGTGGTGCAAAGGGTGGAGTATGTGTCGATCCAAGGAAGTTGTCAAAAAGAGAATTAGAGCGTCTAACAAGAAGATATGCATCCGAAATAATAAATATGATTGGTCCCGATATAGATATCCCCGCTCCTGATGTTAATACGAATGCTCAGATTATGGCTTGGATAATGGATACTTATAGTATGAATAAAGGAAGATCCGTACCTGGAGTTGTCACTGGAAAACCCATTGAGATCGGAGGTTCTGTTGGGAGAGAACCAGCAACAGGTATGGGTTTATATTATGTACTTGAAGCATTATGTGAAAAATTAAATTTAGACTTAAAATCATTATCTATTGTAGTTCAGGGTTTTGGAAATGTTGGTGGGACAATCGCTGATCTATTAAATAAAGAAGGGTGTAAAGTAATGGCGGTTTCAGACATCTCAGGAGGGATTTATTATTCTGAAGGGTTAGAAATTGATAAATTATTAGAATGGACACAAAAAGGTAATTATTTAAAAGACTATAAAGATAACAATTATAATTTGATTACAAATGAAGAATTATTGACTCTTGAGTGTGATGTTTTGATTCCGGCTGCTCTAGAAAACCAAATAACACAAAATAATGCAAATAATATTAATTGTAAAATTATCTTAGAAGGTGCTAATGGGCCAGTTACACCCGAAGCAGATAAAATGTTATTTAGTAGAGGAATACGCGTTATTCCAGATATTCTTGCAAATGCTGGAGGTGTTTGTGTTTCTTATTTTGAATATGTTCAAGATATTCGAGCTTATTTTTGGGAATTAGATAGGATTAATAAAGAATTAAAGAAAATATTGTTAAAAGCCTTTGAAGAAGTATATATGCTTTCAAAAGAAAGAAACATAAATCTCCGTACAGCAGCATATATCATCGCAGTCTCAAGAATTGCCAAAGCTATCGAATTACGGGGAATTTTTCCATAATGTAAACATAAACTATTTAATTCAATTCAATTTTATTTTTTTATGACTGAAACGGATTATTACGAGATTGTACGCCAAAAATTATCATTGGGTCCTCTATACGCTCCAAAACATAAAAAAATTATTGAATTACTAAGAATATTTTGGAATGACGAAGAAATAAAGATTCTCTCTCATTTTAAAGGTACTGAAGAAGATATTACATTAAGAGAATTAGAAGAAAAATCTAATATTCCAAAAGAAAAAATTAAAGAGATTCTAGAAAATTGTAGAGAGAAAGGTACAATCGGGAGGCGTGGCTCTAGATATTGTTTATTACCGATATTACCGGGGATCTTTGAAAAATATTTCATTCGATTGAATGATAGTGAACAAAATTTAAAAGCAGCAGCAGAAATTTATCGTTTCCTTTTCAAACATTTTGTCCCCCAATTTTTAAATGAAACCAATTTTAAGCTCTTTCGTCCTTTACTTCCGGTTGAAGCAGAAGAAAAATTGATTGATATTAATGAGTCTTTTGATGTAGAATCAAAAGTTCTTTCTTATGAGTTAATAAAAAGTTTGATTGACAAATATGAGAAATTTTCTGTTATAGATTGTCAATGTCGTATAATTGGCGAATACACAGATGAACCATGCAAAGTCGCTTCCCCTGAATTAGGATGCTTTTTAGCAGGTGCAGTTGCAGAAAGAAATATAAAGAGAGGAAGACCAAGTTTATCAAAAGAAGAAGCTATTGAGTTCCTCAAAAAGACTGAGAAAGATGGACTTATCCATAACTGTATCATGGATTCTAGCGTCGAATCATCTTTATTTGTATGCAACTGTTGTAGTTGTCATTGTGGTACATTAGTTCCATCAAAAGAGCACCGGGAAAACGCAGTACTTTCCTCAAATTTTATACCAAAGTTTAATCATGAATTATGTACTAAATGCGATATTTGTCTAAATAAATGTCAAATGGGAGCAATATATCATAAATGGGGAAATGAAGAAGATAAATCTGATGAAATTATGTATTTAAGAGATGAATTCTGTATAGGATGTGGAGTATGTGCTGCAAATTGTCCAAATAATGCAATTAAATTGGTAAAAGTTAAGGATCACATTCCGAAAGAAAAGTACAGAATCGGAAAGAGAACATTTTTAGAACTTATATTATAGAGACAGTGTTTTTTCCCGAATTCTTAAATGAAAAAAATAAATAAATAAATTTAGAATTTAAAGCCAAAAAATAAACTTTAATTTTAGTATTATTCTCCTCTTAATTCTCTTAATACATCTCCCACCATTCCATTGATCTCCCCGTAAGTAATCGCATCTTGAAGATTACCTTCAATTTGAAGGTCTCCACTCATATAAGCACTCGTTGATTCAATTTCACCAGTTCCTAAACCTGTCCATGTAGCGCCTGTTGCTTTCATAGTGACGCTTGGCTCATCTGCTTCACCCTCACTGTAATCGACTGAGCCTTCTCCAAGTTTTACCCAATATTTATATCCAGAATCAATATATTCAAATTGAACTAAAATTTCATCAATATCTTCTATCTCTTCTTTTATTTCTTCATTCTCTTCGGCAAGTTGTTTTAATGCTTCTGCTAATATTAATGCGTCAGAAGGTTTTCTCTCTCCTTCTGCATCTCTTAATTCTGCTAATTTCTTTAACAAACTTTCGTCCATTTTTCATAAAACCCTTTTTTTAGTTTTTTAAAATTTCTTCTTTAGAATGATATTTAATTTAGTTTTAAATATATTAAAAGGTTTTATTTATGGAAAGACTTCTACTACGTATTTAAAACTTTCTGAAATTAGAGTAATTAGAGATTATATAAAGTAAAATTCAAAAAAAAAAAATAAAATTAAAAATTAAGGAATTACAAACTTTCAGCTTGTATATTCGTATTACCAGTAGATGTAGTTGCAGTAAAAGTATACTTATTACTGGCACTATTGTAATCATTTGATGTTATAGTCTTTGGATTAACTCCAGACTCAATAAAACCTCCTGTTCCAATTGGAGTATAATTGTTTGAACCTGTTGATGTTGAACAAGTAAATTTTGCACCTATACTGGCAAGATTGTCTTTATAATAAACATGAATATTACTTGTTGATGTACTTATGGAACCAGTCACATTAGCTCCCATATCAGTGTATTGTAAAATAGTTACTCCAATGAATCCTGTAGAACTTTCTAATCTCCAATTATAACCTGCACTATATTCCATATTATAACTATTAAAACCTATACTACCTGTAGAAGTCGTTCCTCTTAAATGTCCTCCAATAGAACAACTCGAAAAATTCAAATAAATATTTCCAGTTGATGAATATGAAAGCACATCATGAGTAAAATTAGCATGTGTTGCATATAAAGCAACTTGTGCTGTACTTGTACTTAATTCTACGTCCCCTTGGAATATGGTGTTTTTAGAAGCATTTAAAAATACGGATCCTGTTGAACTTGTTAATATAGTATTATTAACAATTATATTATCAGGTATATTCAAACTTATTCCGCCAGTGCTAGAGAGAATATTGAGATCGTATATTACATCAGTTCTAAGAGTTAAATTAATTTGAATCTGTTGAAGGAAACCAAAAATAAACCAGGTTGTTGCTTTTGCATCAAGCGTGAAAGAGGTTAGTGGCGAGCTTTCATTTACCCATAATATTGGGTTAAAGAAATCTGAAAGTGATGCTCCTTTAACTAAAATTCCTTCTATATGAATATCTAAGTCAATTTGAGCATAATAATCAGTTGGTGTTTTATTATAGTTGATAAGAATAGAACCAATATCAGTATTAATATTGATTTGCTCTATAGATGATGGAGAGCTAGGTTCATAATAATAAGTATTCTCATAATCAATTTCACCCCAAGTCGTAAAGATTAAAATTCCAAATGTAGTCCCTACAGCTACAACACAAACTGCAACAATAATCAAAACAGCAGTATGAATTCTCTTCAATCAAACCACCTTTTTTAAGATTGATCTTATAATTACAATCTATCTCAAAGAGTATTTAAATAATTTTTAGGCTAATTTTTATAATTTTAATAAAAAAAAGGAAGACATAAGTTTTGAGCTTATTAATTATAATTTTTTTATTATTGATTGAGCGAATTTTCTAGCATGTTCAAGGTCGTCTTGGTTTGGTCGTCCTTTAAGCCTTTTTTGATGTTCTTCAGCTTCTTTTCTCTTTTCTAAAGGTAATCTTTCCATCATTGATTTGATGGTTTGTGGAGATAGTCCAATATTTTCACCCATACAATCAAATTCGCCCAGAATATTTGAATCAGATTTCTTAAGTGCTTTTTTAACAAGTCTGAACCCATCTTGATATCCTGTAAGGCTAGCATGAGTACAAAAGAGTGCAAAATTTTTAGGTAATTCTTGAGCATCATTTATCAAATCTGAAAGGGAATTGTTAACACGACTTGCATATATGCCTGATCCTAAGAAGACTAAATCATAATCTTTTAAACTCAATGGGTTAACATCTTTAACGGGTTTTAAGTCAACTTTTTGATCTCTTAAACTTTCCTTAATATATTGACCTAGTTTTTCTGTGTTTCCTGTGTTTGAGAAATAAGTAACAAGAATCTTCAAAATTCCATCACTAAAAATTATAAAATAATTAATTTGTTTAATATATGAATTTAATGAGCTCTGTTAAATTAATTTTTAATTTTCAATTTTCAAATTGAAAAATTTTATAGCATTCTCTATTGTTTTTTTACTTACTAATGTTTGAGGCATGCTATGAGAATATGCTATAGCAGCAATAGAATATCTTACATTTGATGGAACATTTAAAGGTCCTCTTTTATAAGGATGTTGATAATAGGAATCTGTTTCAGTAACTAAAGATTCTAAAGGGGATAATTTGGTTACTTTACGCCATCTTTCAAAACCATACGCAGAACTTGGGACTGAAAGCATATATCCTTGATTTGGTAAATTCCTTCCGTATTCCTCAGGTCCTGAAAAACAATGCCATAAAACCTTTTGAGGCTCTATTTTGAATTCTTTTAATATATTTAGAATCTCCTTATTTACACCATCTTTCTTGTTGAATCTATGTTTTGGATTTTCGCTGTCAAATTCATGCTCTGCCGCATTTCTAACATGTAAGATATAAGGTTTATCAAGCTCTTTCGTTAAATCAAAGATTTGTCTAAGAACTTCAACCTGTTTATTTCTATTTTCCAAATTTTTAGCATGATGGAAATCTAACCCAATTTCGCCAATCCCTAGATATTTTTCTGGATTTTCTAAGATATAATTTATCCATTTCTTCCAATCAGCATCATATATATCTTTTGGGGTGTATGTAACTGTTTGTGGGGCCCAACCACATGTAAAACCAAAATTTTTATTAAATTTTTTCTTAAAATCTAAAGTTAAATTCAGTGTTGGAATATCAATTGTACTTGTAATTAGATACTTTCCTCCCATTTTAAAATAAGTTAGATATTGGTCTTTATCTGAAGGTAATTTATCATTTTTAGGACGATTGAAAGGCAAATGGCAATGAACATCTATATATTTCAGCCCATCTTCTGGTTCTGGAACGATGTTTTTCTTTGGCATATTATTTAATAACTTTTATATATTAAGATTTTGATTTACTTAATTTTTTAAATTAATAACGTTATAAAATGTTTACATTAAAATTTCAGTGATTAAATTTTGAAACTTAAAGAAGAGATAAGAAAATATGAGAAATATATAACCATCCTACTTGGTCATATGATCTATGACATTAACTATACAGCTGAACGATTAGAAATGAATTCTTCAATGATTTATTCAAATCTTATGTAGAGATTGTAATACGAGAATTTGATCGAAAGAGAAGTTCAGATATATATGAACTATCAAATGAGTTTAAGGATTACAAAGAATCTATAGCTGAGTTTGACATTTTCCTTAAGGAATTGATCATCAAAATGCATAAAGTTATAAATGGGAACCCAATAGAAGATATCATGTATGATCTTGATAAGTTTCAACAAAAATATTTGAGAACTTAATTTTTATTTCTGTTAAACTCAAATTACTAGAATTTATTTTTGGTTTTATAAAATATACTTTTTTTGATATTATTTAGATAATACATGAGTAAATATGTTTATTTGAATCTCTTGGATAATAATAGAATTACTATTTTACCAGAATAAACATGGAGTTATTTGAAGAAGAAGTAGAAATATATAACTCTAAAATGAAAAACCTCGCGTGGCTTTACGATGAATTAAGCCTCCAGCCTGAAATATTAAAAGACATTATCAATGAAAAGGGACAAAAATTACCATTAAATGTATAAGTCTCCTTTTAAATGTATCCCTATCATTGATTGGATTATCATCTCAATTTTTTGAACATACTCAGAGATATAACCCTTACATGGGATATGAATAAATATAACAGGATATTCTTTTTGTGATAGAATCAGTGCCCAATAATAAAGATAATTACATAAGTAAAGCCCAGGAAAATAAGATATTGATATATTTGTCATATCTTCAAGATCTGCGTAAATCTTGTTGACATTAAGAATTGTTTTAATCCAAGGAGGAGAATATAATTTTATCGGCCCAAATTTGAACTTTTTTTCTTTATCATTTCCAAATTTAAAGTTCCAACTGTAGACTTCGAGATGAATTTTATTATTTGTATGTATTCCTAAAAGAATTACTAATTCAGGATTCAATTTTAATTTGTAAAAGAGTTGCTTATAAGTTTTGATACTTTCTCTCCAGCTCACTGGGATTATTCCTTTTATAACTTGAATTCCAGAAAACTCAAATGGTAAATGATTTACGACTTCACTGCTCAAATTTACTTTGTATTCATCAAATGGGCCAAAACCAGTTAATATTATCAAATCGGAACTAAAAAAGGAATTAATATTATATAAAAATTAAAAAAATTTATGTGAAAAATCTTTAGAATTCTATTCTTGTGCCGCTTGTTTTAATTTTTCCTTTTCTAAGGCAGCTAATTGCTTATCAAGAGATTTTATTTCTGATTGAACTTCTTTAATTTGATTTTTTTTATCATTTTCAATTTCTTTTAATTTAGCATTCAAAGCATTTGCTTTTTCTTTTTTCAGCTGTGCAAGCTCTTTAGTAGCGTTTTTAGCTGCTGTAATTTTTTCTTTCTTTTTTTGAGTCCATTCTTCCACTTTTTGAATAGCCTCATCTCTTAGACTTTCTTCTTCTCCCAACTTTATTTTTGCTGCTTCAATTTGAGGATCAAATTCTTCCTCGATTTCTGCTTCGGCTGAAGCTTCTTTTTTTGAAGCATCTTCTTCAATTCTGGTTATCTCATCTTCTTTTGCGCTAATCTGGCCTCTAATATATTCTTCAGACATAACTCATCAATTTTTTATTAATATACAATTCTATTATTTTATTTTATAATTTTCTTAAACTACCAAATCTTTTAAATTTTTTAGGCTTGTTATAGCAGTTTTATGAGAACTAGCTTTTTAAAATTCATATAACCAATATTAATAAAGATTATATAGTCCATTGATATATCTATTTATCTTTTATAGTAAATTCCCAAGCACACCAGTAATTTTCTGGATGTTTATCCGGAGGGCAAGCAATACAATTTGTTTCAATCCGAGGATCTATAGTTTTAGCGAATAAACTATATTCTTCTATACCCACTTGTTTACATGGAAAATCTGCAAGACCTCTACGTTTTCTAGCAGACTGAACTCGGCAATCATTCATTCTAAATACACATCTATTATCTGAAATTTCGCGAGTTTCTTGCTTGTTAATATTAGCATAAACCCTGTATTTCAATGCCTCAATTAAGGCTGGAATACCACCATTTTCTGGTATTTTAAAGCGATCCATAATTCTTTTTGCTTCAATCACCGTAAATTTTTTCCATTGTTCTATATCAAGTTTTATGGCTTTATCAATTCCAAATTCCTTCTCAACTGCTTGAAACCATGTACCATCGATAGCTAACCAATTTTTTGAAAGATCTTCAATATAATCTAAGAGCTCAACCTTCGAAAGCTTTTCAATATCTTGTCTCAAATTATTACCATTTAAGATTAAATAATCTTATTTTTAAGAATTTTAGAAAGTATAAATAGTTGAGCGAAATCAAATCTCTAAATAAAAGATAGAAATTAAAATTTCGGGGATAAAAATGGGCGAATCCTAAAAGAAAAATTTAATAGTATTTCAATTTTAATTATTTTTGTATCCATTTTGTCCAGAAATGCTAAAAATAATTCATTAAGTTGAGGAAAATGGGAAAGACTTTAACAGAAAAAATCATAGAGCAACATTTAATTGAAGGAAAGTTAGAAAAAGGTACAGAAATTGCAATTAAAATTGATCAAACTTTAACTCAAGATGCTACAGGTACAATGGCTTATTTACAATTTGAGGCAATGGGTGTTCCACGTGTTCAAACTGAATTGTCAGTAAGTTACGTAGATCATAATACTTTACAGACAGATTTCAAGAATCCAGATGACCACAGATATCTCCAAAGTATAGCTGCAAAATACGGGCTTTACTTTTCACGTCCCGGAAATGGTATATGCCATCAGTTGCATCTTGAACGATTCGCACGTCCGGGAAAAACTTTACTCGGAAGCGATAGTCATACACCTACTGGAGGAGGAGTAGGTTCAATCGCTATCGGAGCTGGTGGACTTGATGTGGCTGCTGCTATGGCAGGAGAACCATTTAGACTAAAAATGCCACATGTAGTAAATGTTTATCTTACAGGAAAACTCCCAGATTTTGTATCCGCTAAAGACGTGATCTTAGAAGTACTAAGAAGGATTGGTGTAAAAGGGGCTGTAAATAAAGTTTTAGAGTACACAGGACCGGGAATAAAGACGTTAACAGTTCCAGAAAGAGGCACGATTACTAATATGGGAACAGAAACCGGTGCCACAACATCAATATTTCCCTCTGATGAGATTACTCGAGAATTTCTAATTTCCCAAGAAAGAGAAGATCACTGGGTAATGATAGAACCTGATCAAGATGCTATATACGATGAAAAGATCGAAATTAATTTAAGCCAATTGGAGCCTTTAATTGCTGAACCTCATAGTCCTGGAAATGTTAAAACTGTAAGAGAATTAGAAGGATTAAATGTAGACCAAGTTTGTATTGGCAGTTGCACTAATTCTTCTTTGAGAGATCTCAAAATTAGTGCCAATATGATAAAAGGAAAGACTATTGCCCCCAATACAGTTCTAACTGTATCTCCAGGTTCACGACAAGTAGTAGATCATATGATTGATTCCGGGGAAATGGGATATTTAGTAAAAGCGGGAGCAAGAATATTAGAAAATGCGTGTGGCCCTTGCATTGGTATGGGATTAGCTCCTAAAAGCAACGCAGTGTCTTTAAGAACGTTTAATAGGAATTTCCTCGGAAGAACTGGTACAAAAAGTGCCAATGCATACCTCGTAAGTCCAGAAACAGCTACTATGGCTGCTATCGAAGGCAAGATAACTGATCCACGAAAATTTGGTAAACTACCCAGATATGAAATGCCTAAGAAATTTATGGTAAATGATAATATGATAATACCACCATTATCTCTTGAGGAAGCTAAGAAAATAGAGATTATAAGAGGTCCTAATATTAAACCACTTCCTGAATTTAATCCTCTACCAGATAAATTAAAGGGAGAAGTACTTCTTAAGGTTGAGGATGATATTACAACAGATCATATAATGCCCGCTGGAGCTAAAATTTTACCCCTAAGAAGTAATATACCAGAAATTAGTAAGTTTGTTTTTAACGTTATTGATGAATCATTTCATGATAGAGCTCTTGAAAAAGCGGGAGGTTTTATTGTTGGAGGAGATAATTATGGACAAGGTTCAAGTCGCGAGCATGCTGCAATTGCACCAAAATATTTAGGAATTAAGGCAGTTATAGTAAAAAGTTTCGCACGTATTCATTTAGCTAACCTTGTAAACTTTGGAATTGTCCCATTAACATTTCTTAATAAAGATGATTATAGTAATATTGAACAAGGAGATCAATTTGAACTTGATTTAAGTACAATCAATTCAGGTAAAGTATTATTGAAAAACCTTTCTAAAAATTTAGATATCGAATTAACTCACTCTCTTAGCGAGCAAGATTTAGAAGAGTTAATGGCCGGCGGAAAATTAACACTTATTAAGCAAAAACATGCCTAAGAAAAAAATAAATAATAATTTTTTTTATTCTTTTTATATTTATCAATTTAATGTTTGATAAAAAATTCAAGCTAGATCCAAAAAAACGCTTTTCTTCAAGAGTAGAAAATTATATCAAATATAGACCTAGTTATCCTCAAGAACTGGTTAATTTCCTGAAAGAAAAAAAAATTCTTTCATCCAATTCTATAATTGCAGATATAGGATCAGGAACAGGTATATTGAGTGAGTTATTTCTTAGGGAAGAGAATATTGTCTATGGAGTCGAGCCTAATATTGATATGAGAACTGCAGCAGAGAAATTACTAAGTAAATACTTAAAATTTGTAAGTGTAGATGGTTCTGCTGAAGCAACAAACTTAGAACCTAAGAGTATTGATATTATCACAGCGGGACAAGCATTTCATTGGTTTAATTTAGAAAAAGCAAGATTCGAATTTATTCGAATCCTTAAAGATAAGGGATGGGTTATTTTAATATGGAATCGCCGAAAAAAAGACACAAATGAATTTTTAAAGGAATATGAAAGACTACTCCTAAAATATGGTACAGATTATAAAACTATAGAGCAGTATAAGCTTAATTTTAATAAATTTTTTAGTGGAGACAAATCAGACAAGAATTATAAGATTGCAAAATTTAGCAATTATCAAATATTTGATTATAATGGTTTAGAAGGACGCCTACTCTCGACCTCGTATATTCCATTAGATAATCATCCTGAATATAATGATATGCTATTTGAATTAAAGCAATTATTCGAAATCCATCAAAATGATGGACTTATTCGATTTGAATATGATACAGAGCTCATCTATGGACAATTATTTTAGTTCGAGATTCATTCAAACATCTTCTAGATAATAATTTATAGAGCTTTTTATCATTTCAAATTTTTCAAGTGAAGGTGAGATGTTCCCTTTTTTTAATAAAGCTAATGCTTCATCATTTAATTTCTTCACGAGTTCCTTTAATTCTTCAAATTTTTGATCTTTCTGAAGGTTTAATAGAATTTCTGAATATTCTTCAATTAATTCATTTTTACCTACAGATTCCGCCAGCTTAAGAAGCTTCTCACATTGTGAAATTCCTTTTTTATAATCCTTTTTTTCTTGAAGAGTTTTTACTTCTTTTATTGATTTTTCTATATTTTCTATTACTCTTAAGTAAGCTTTTTCTGTTTTTAAAATGTCGTCATTAATATATTCTAATTCTTCAAGATGTTCTTCTATATTATTTTCTTTAAGTTCTTTTATAATATTTATTAATTTTGATTTGAGAGTGTTAAATTGGAATTTTTGCTTTAAGTTAATGCTTTCTTCAATTACTTTTAAAGCTTTTTTGATTAGTTCTTTCTTTATTTTGGCATTTAAATGTTTGCTTTCTAGATCGTGCCATTTAGTTTTTAATTCGTCATCATCAAGTTGAGAAAGTATAATATTGGCTTTTTCTAAGGTTGCTTCTATTTTTTTGAAGTCTCCTGTATCAAAACCTGCCTTAAAACTGTATTCTAGGTTGTTTAATTCTATTTTTAAATTTTGTATTTCCTCAAGTTTTAGTCTTTCTTGTTCAGCTCGTAACTTCTCATGCTCTTTTTTCTCTCTTTCCTCTAATAATCTTTTGATCCGGGCAATTAAATCTTCTTGTTCGCGAATGAAAGAGTTTAAACCTTCTATCTTAGCTAATTCTATAATTTCATAAGCGAATGACAAAGCATCTTTTAGTTGTCCTTTTATATAAGCTTGACCTTGAATAGCAAGTCGATTATCAATTTGCTCTACAACTCTAATTTTCCTTTTTCCTTCTTTTTCTTCCATTTCTTCTATGGGTTTTGGTTGATCCTCAGCCAAATTTTTACACCATTTTTAGTTAATTTCGATGCTCCTGTAATTGTATAATAATTTTCTCAAAAAATTCTAAAGAATCCGAAAAAGAACCATTATCTAATGCTTCAATAGCATTTTTACTTAAAAGTTCAACCTCTTCTAAAAGTCGTTTAGCGTTAATAAATTTAGTTTTAAAATCTCTCCATTTTTTTTTTATATCATTATCTACAATTTCAGATATAAAATCTGATCCCATTTCGAGAATATTATCTAATTTATCTATTTCCATTGCTTTCAATGATACTTGGAACTTCTCCTCTAATTTTAAAAGTTCTTCTTTAAGTTTTTCTTGTTTTTCCTTGGAATCCTTTTCTTCTTTAATCTTCTTTTTAATAAGTTCTAAAGTCTTATAATAACTCTCTACTAAATCAATTTTTCCAATTGAGTTAGCTAACGTTATAATTTTGTCGCAATCCTCTAAAATATCATGGAAAAGATTATTTTTCATATCAATTTTAAGCTTTTTTTCTAATTCAATAATCTCATTATTAGTTTTATTATATACATGTTCACCAGATTCGACTTTTTCTTTCAATAGATTTAATTTACTTCGGTATTCTGGAAGATCTATCATTTCTACTTGCTTAATTAATTCGTTAATCCTTGATTTTAGTTCTTTATATTGAAAATTTTGCTTTAATTTAGAAAATTCTTTAGAGAATAAATCAAACTTTTCAATAAAGTTGAGTTTTTCTTTTGCATATTGTATGTTTTTCTTTAATGCTTCCCATTCAGTCCTAATTTTTTCATCTTTTAGATTAGAAAGAAGAATTAGACCCTTTTCAAAAATCTCTGTTGCTTTGGACAATTCAAGGTTTTCCAAAGAAAATTTTAAATCTTTTTCTAATATGTTTAGATCATTTCTTATTTTTTCTTGTTCTGAATTCCATTTTCTTCTCTCTTTTATAATTAATTCCTTAGCATCTGGAATTAGGGTTAAATCATATATTGCCTCATATTTATTAATGAAATTTTCAACTAACTCATGAGCTTTTAATATTTGGTGAGTTTTTACTAATTCATTATATTCCTTTTTAATTTTTATAGATTCACGTTCAATTTCTGAGACAATTTCATTATTTTCATATTTTTCAGTTAGTTCTGAAATTAACATCTTCTGTTCTGTTAAAAGTGCATCATCTTGTATTTTTTTTGCTAATTCTATTATTTCTTTCAATAAATCAATCGCATTTTTGTACTGTTCAGATTGGATCAATTTCTCTGATTTTTCTTTTAAACCATCTATTTTTGTTAAAATTGGTAGAACTGTTTTTTCTTGATAGTTAATAATTTCATACAATTCTTCTTTCTTCATATTCAAATTATTGAAGAATTCTAATGGTTCCGCTCTCATATCAAAAGTGATGTTTCTTATAATTCGGAAATCAGGAAATTCATCTTTTAATAATAAACGGATTTGAGAAATGTGTTTTTTTAAGGCTTGAGATGCACTTCTACCAATCCAGATATACATTGTTTTTATTTTTTGGGCATAGATCGCTAATATATTTACAATTGTAAAAACATCTTTTATGTTTTCATAAGCTATTTCATCAAAAGTCCCATCAAAATTAAGCTTGAAAGTTTTTATTATATTTTCAACCATTTAATCTCATCAATAAACTATGCAATAAAATAGATAAAGAATAACTTTTTAAACGTTTGCGATTGGAAAGTGGAAATAGAGTTAAGTTCATAAGTACAAAAGAAATAAATAAGTAAAAGATTATAATTCAGACTTAAATATTATTATAATATTTATTTTCTTTTATTACTATTTTTTTTGAGTGTCTTAATTGGTTTTAATTTCCAAATTTTATATGATTCCAAAACAAAAATAAGTGTTACTAAAATCAAAAAGAATAATAATAGTAAATTTATCGGGTCAAATAAGAAATTTATACCCTGTAGTAATGCGAGGATTAAATAGATAACAAATCCAAAAGAAAATATTATTAAATAAAGTGAAATTCGAGGGATTGTTCGATTACCAATACGAATAAAAAATTTCAAAATTCCTATTTTAACAACTTCTTTTAAAGAATATTTTCCTTCTTCATCATCTTTAGATATAATCCCTGCTTTTAATAATTTAGTTATTTGATAGGAAACCGTCCCAGAAGATGATATATCCAATGCTTTTTGTATTTCTCTTATTCCTGCATGTCTCCTAGTAAAGAAAAACCAGTAAACTTGAAGTGT
Organism: Promethearchaeota archaeon; assembly: GCA_048941185.1. Lineage (GTDB taxonomy): Archaea > Asgardarchaeota > Lokiarchaeia > Sigyniarchaeales > SOKP01 > Loki-b32. Next base: position 718 of record JBHLNW010000076.1, on the reverse strand, counting down.
TTTACCTTGTAATAAATCTTCAGTAATTACAGGTTTTAATTCCTCTATTTCTTCTAAAGGTTCTATCGGTTTAGCAGGAATTTTTTCAATTTGAGGTTTTTCTAAGAATTGGATCCCCAAAATCAAAGACCCATAAGTAATAAATACAATAACTGAGAAGTATAGATAAAAATTTATAATCTCAAGAGTGATTACATTTTGAGAATAGAAAATTAGCAAGCAGATAGTCATTACAGCTTGTAGAACTGATAAGTAATGAACAACCCTTTTAAGATAAAAACTAAGTAAAGGTTTAATTTGCCTTTTTTGTGATTCAGATTCGATAATACTTTCAGATTCCTTTTTATTGTAATTATTTTCTCTTAATCCCATCGTAAGTGATTCCTATCTCTAGTATTATTGCTATTTTTTCAATTTTTATATATTATTGAAATTAGTAAATCAAATTTTATTACTAATAGTTATTGTTCAGAAGTTTGAACATATAAAGGTATTTAACGCTAGAATATATATCTATTTGTGAAGATTACAAATATTTTCGAAATTATATTATGTAAAAAAATTAAATATATTATAAAAAAAAAAATTATGTGAAAATTTGAAATACAAATAAAAGTGGTTTTATGAGTCTAATAAAATACGTAATAAAAAGATTGATTGCAATGGTTCCGGTACTTTTCGGAGTACTAACTCTTACATTTATTCTCGCGAGATTAAT
>JBHLNW010000075.1:0-18217 GCA_048941185.1 Promethearchaeota archaeon | reverse complement strand
TAATATTGAAAAAAATGGTTATCAGGAGGACCACTTGAAGAAGTATGAATTAATGAATTTGGATCATCCATTAAATTGTCATTATTTTTTACATTGAAATTAATGCCTGGAAAGAAGACAATTGAAATAATATTAAAAGTGAGAATAAAGAAGATTAAATAACAATTATTTCTTCTCTTAATAGATCTTTTTCTCATAATTGTTCTTTCATCTCATCTATTTGAAACTGATTAAAATAAAATGATCAATCATAGACAAATGAGTATAATATATCCTTATCTCTAAAAATAAAGAGAAAGCCCTTATATAAATTTATTTAAATTTACCGGAGGAGTATATAAACTTATTTTGAAGGTGATTACAATAGATTTCTAATTTAGATCAAAAATTACAAGGAAAAATTTTTTAATTCTTGTTTAGTAAGGAATTTTTTAATTATGATGAAATTTATCGAGCTGGGAATTGCATAATTCATCGCATCTTTGAATATACTTATTTTTCCGACCAAGATGAAAAAATCGAACTTTTTCATATTTTTGACAGAGTTGATGCACTTTACGACAGAGTTCTGAAAGATGAGGATAATTGATTTTCCATTTCCTGTTAATTTGCTGGACTGCCAAGTTACTGTCAGAAAATAATTGGAGATGGCCTTTATGGAACTTCTCAGCCACTTTTAATGCGTTAATTATTGCTTTATATTCTGCAGTATTGTTGGTTGCTGTTCCGAGATATCCGAATCCTTGATGAATTATGACATCATTATGAACAAATAGAAAGGCATAAGCTGCAGGACCGGGATTGCCTCGAGCTGCGCCATCAGTATATATCTTAAGAATATCTCCTTTTTTAATTGGATTTCTACTCATGATTGCTCTGTTTCTTTTTATTTCCATATTAAATTGCAATGTTGATTATAATGTAATCTTTCTTTTCTATTTAAAACTTAAGCGGCCATGGATTCTTTGATAGTTAAGGTATCTTGAATTGGTTTTGGTTCTAGAGAAAATTTTAAATCTCGGAGTTAATTTGCTTAGGATGGTGAAATACGCATAAATTTAATTGGTGATAAAAAAAATTAATAAAAATAATCTCCAAAATGATAAGGATCTATTATATACAGAATGGGTTCCAGCTGGAAGATTTATAAAATTCACAATGTTATTTGTGTTTATATTAATCACTTCTCTCGCGTTAGTATTTACTGCTGTTCTACCAATAGAAGTGGCATTTGTAGGGCTTATACTCGGTGCGGTTAGTGTACTTATTTTTCTGATGTATTGGAACTATCGAGGTTTAAAAATTATTATAACCAAGAATCAAATTGAAGTAGGTTACGGAATTTTTAACCAAAAAAGGATTCCATTAAATAACATTATTGGGTGTGACATAACTAAAGCACGTTTCAGAACTTATGGTGGAGTTGGAGTCCGATATGGGTTAGATGGGTCAGCAGCCTATAACACTGATTTCGGAGAGGCTATAAAACTGACATTTAAAAAAGGCAGACCGTTTCTCTTCTCAACAAGAAATCCAGAAAAAATATGCTATCTAATAAACGATTTGTCTAATTTTAGTAAATTTTAACCTTAAATCTGAATCAATTTTCTTTTAATTCTTTTTTAACACCAAACTAGAATTATGATAAGGATATTAGCTATAATTAATTGTAGGTTTCTTAAGTAATTGTATAATAATCTGATTTAGTTTATTGGACTTCTTGGTCATATCTTCAATGCTTTATTTTATAAGAACAACTTTTAAGTAAATTCAATTGATCTTATAACCTAAATTTAAGTCAATATTTATTATGAAAATTAATTATACTCTACAAAGGAAAAGAAAACGATGAAAGCCCTTTTATTGGATGGTAGTTTAAAGAATGATTTTGATGTGATCCGGTCTTCAATAATAGAAATACTTGAAAACTCTGGATTTGTGGTTGAGTTAATCTTATTAAGAGATGTTAAAGTTGCTGCTTGTCAAGGTGATTTTGAGTGTTGGTTAGAAACGCCAGGACAATGTAAAATTGATGATGATGGTCGAGATCTGGCTAAAAAAATGATTCAAAACGATTTGATAATTCATTTTACACCGATTACCTTTGGAGGATATTCCTCTGAATTAAAAAAAATAATAGATAGATTTATCCCTAATATTCTCCCGTACTTTACAAAAAGAAATGGAGAAACTCATCATAAATATCGCTATGGAAAAAGAAGTTCAATTATCGCGGTTGGAGTTTTAGATGAACCAGATGAGGAAAAGGAATCTATATTTAAAGAATTAGTTTATCGTAATTCACTTAATATGGGCGCACCTGTTCATGACCCAATAATATATACTAAGAACCTTAATAAAAATGATTTTATAAAAAATTTTACCAATATATTAAAAAAAGTGGAGGAAAAAACATGAACGTAGATAAAAAAGCACTCCTATTAGTCGGAAGCCCTAGAGTAGAAAAAAGTACTTCTGAATCCTTAGGAAATTACCTAATTTCAAAATTAGAAGAGTTGGGGATGAAATCTGAAAAGGGATTTATTCATAGGCTTATAAATCGGGAAGAAAAAATTCAAAGTCTTTTTAAAATGATTGATCGGGCAGATTTAATAATTCTTACATTTCCATTATATGTTGATAGTTTACCAGCTCCCGTTATTAAAGCAATGGAATTTATTAAAGAAGAAAGAGATCAGTTAGAAACTAAAAAGTCTAAAAGTTTTATTGCTATATCTAACAATGGATTCCCTGAAGGTCACCAAAATAATACAGCACTTCATATTTGTAGAATTTTTGCTGAAGATTGTGGGTTTATATGGAAAGGCGGGCTTGCACTTGGTCAAGGAGGCTCAATTGGTGGAATTCCACTATTAGAAAGAGGAGGTATGGTAAGAAACGTTGTAAAAGGATTAGACATTACAGCTCAAGCTATGATAGATGATAAAGAAATCCCTCAAGAAGCGGTCGAATTATTCTCAAAAAAGTTTATACCAAACTTCTTCTATAATTCAATTGTCAACCTTGGTTGGAGATTACAAAAACGTAAATATGGCACAAAAAAGAAAATACGGGAAAAACCTTATTCTCTTTAAGATTTAATTATCTAATGAAATAAGATTCGCTAATATTTTATAAGATATGGTATATAAAGAAACTTATACACTTAATGTTGAAAACAAACCTATGAGAAATTCCAAATTTGTGAAAGATCTTAATCTGAAATATGAAAAACTGGTTGGTGAACAAGATGACAGATTATAATTATAAATATTTAATTATTGGAGGAGGAATGGCCGCTGATGCTGCAGCTCATAGTATCCGGGATAACGATCCTATAGGAACTATTGGTTTAATTAGCAGTGAAAATGATCCCCCTTATGCACGTCCTCCACTTTCTAAAACACTTTGGACAGGTGATGAAGAAATTGAAGATATTGATTTAGGGACAAGTGAAGCTGATATTCAAATGCACCTTGGTCTGACAGCAACGAAAATTGATCGCCCTAATAAAAAAGTCATAGATGACAAAGGGAATAAATATTCATATACCAAGCTCCTTATTGCAACGGGTGGTACGCCTAGAAAACTCCCTAATGTTGAAGAGAAAGGATTAATATATTACCGTACTCTCTCCGACTATGAAAAATTGAAAGCCCTTGTTGATAAAAATACCACATTCGGAGTCATTGGTGGTGGTTTCATCGGATCAGAAATAGCGGCGGGAATAAAAATGTATAAATCAGATACGGATGTTACTATGATTTTCCCAGAAAGTGGAATTTGCGCTTTAATTTTTCCTAAAACAATAAGTGATTATTTAAACGATTATTACAAGGAAAATGGTATTAAAGTTTTGAAAAATGAACTGGTAACTAATATCTCATCAAAAGATAAAGGATATTTGGTTGAAACTAAAAGTGGAAAAAAATTAAAGTTTGATACTGTAATTGCTGGATTAGGAATTAAACCTAACATAAAACTCGCAGAAGAAGCAAATTTAGAAATTAAAGATGGAATTGTTGTAAATAAATACCTCCAGACTAATGATCCTGCTATTTATGCTGCTGGGGATGTTGCAAATTATCATAATCCTGCACTAGATAGATATATTCGTGTGGAACATGAAGATAATGCCCTTATGATGGGGGAGATTGCTGGTGAAAATATGACAGGAAAAGAAACTCCTTTTGATCATTTATCATTATTCTACTCTGACTTATTCGAACTTGGCTATGAAGCAATAGGGATCTTAAACTCAAAATTCGAAATTGTGGAAGATTGGATAGACCCACTAGAAGAAGGCATAATTTATTACTTGTTACAGGGACGGGTTCAAGGAGTTCTATTATGGAATGTATGGGAAAAAGATGAAGAAGCACGAGAATTAATAGCTGAACCAGGACCCTTCTCACCAGATGATTTGAAAGGTCGAATTCAATAATCAAATTATTTTTTTTCTATAATTGTCTTTCGTTGGTAAAACCTCAAAAAAATCTACCAATAGAATCATCACTTTCAATAAATCAATTTTATATCTTTACTTTTATTCTATAAAAAAAGTATTTTTAAAGAGAGATTGCATCCCCTTAATAAAAGACACTATTGAGTTGAAAAATTATTCCAAATTTACTAAATACAAAATGTGTACCGTGTGAAGGGGGTATCCCTCCATTACTTGAAGATAAAGAAAATGAATATCTCAAGGAAGTAAAAGGATGGTCCTTAATTAGAGAAGGGGTTCATCGAATTAAAAAGGAATTCTTGTTTGAAGATTTCAAGAATGCTATGAAATTTGTGAATAAAGTGGCAGATCTTGCAGAGGAAGAGGGTCATCATCCCGATATCTATATATATTATAACGAAGTTGTGTTAGAACTCAATACACATGCAATAAAAGGACTCCATCTTAATGATTTTGTGATGGCAGCAAAAATTAATGCTATAGAGAAAGAACGGTGAATAAAAATAACTCAAACAGAACGTAATCAATATACGATTGATGATAAAAATGAAGATGTTGATCATTTATTTAAGTATCTTACAGGAACATCATCATCCCGTAAAACATTATGTGGTCTCTATGCAGGCTTTTCTCTTAGTTCTCTAATATTTATAATTTCAATTTCACAGAATTTAGACGTCTTTCAATCCAATGGGATTGCACTTTTGCTAATTAGTGCTTTTTTTTTATTCGTATTCGCCTCTAGGAGTTTTTATAATATTGAAGAAATGACTTATCGCATAATGTTCAGTCATAAAAATTCATTAGAAATTTTCCAAAAGCTCTCTGATTTGAAAGTAAAAAATAATAAAGCTAGTAAAATGCTCTTAATCGGACAGATAATTTTATTATTAACTGCAATCTTCTTTGGATTAGCTTTTATTTGGCCTTTTTGGACATTAGTTCAATAACTCTTGTAAATCTGAAGTTTAGGCTTTTTTTAGATGAATTAAACTTATAATAAAACCTACAAATAAAGATATCACACATGCCAATTCGTTGCCAAGATAACCAAAGGGAACATTACGAAGCATAGGAAAAACTGCTCCAAGGGCGAAAAATAGTGTATAATACCGTGTTCTGTCTCTAATGAAACTATATAAAGAACCTATAAGTAATACGATCCCTCCTACAGAAGCTAAAATAATTGCATAAATCCTCACGGTTATAGGATATCCATTAGAAATTACCCGAATGTCTTCTCCAAGTTCACCTATAAAAGTTAAAGAAATAGGAAACGGAGTGAAAATTAAAGCAAACATAAGGGCTAATGTAAAGATTATTACAAATGATAAAAAAATATGGGAAATTTTACCTTTTATTATTAAATAGAGCTGACCAGCACCTAATAATCCTACTAATGAAGATGCTGTAACATAAAATAGACTGAAAAGAATAACACCGAATCCAAAAATATCAGGATTCATTAATAGTTCCATTAAGGTTGATATTCCGTAAAATAATAATGCGATCATCCATAAAAATTGATGCATCTTACGCCTTTTAATAAATTGATTCACTAACAATCCAGCAAACATAAAAGAAATCACAGACGTAAATAATGGAATGATATTCATTTTTAGTCATCACTCTGAATAAAAGTAATTAATCTAGTAAAAATTTGTATTATTTTTATGTCAATACACAACATTACAAAAATCTGTTGATTATATTCTATTTACATTGTTTTCTGAAGCCTTATAGATATTTTGCCTTTATTATAACTAATTTTTAATTTATTATTTAATCAAAAATTACCTTTTTACAACTTTTTTTGTTAATTTGGATATGAAATTATTTAAATAGGATTGAAATAATTAGAAAGATGAGAAATAAGAGAGAGGGATTATAAATAGCACAGAAAAAAGGATTTAATTTATTGAAGGAGAAGGTTCCAGAATTTAGGAGTCCATTAAAAACAACAATAATTATTATTCTCGGGCTGTGTATTTTCCTAGGGATAATGCTCTTTTTCTGGTGGTTTGATAAACTTATATGGTACGGAGTTTTCATCAGTCAGGCAATTATTGCACTGATCGCCTCGGTTTTTATATATCGCTTTACAACTATGGCGGGTAAATACATAAGAAAATACGGAGAACTAGCATACCGATATTATTTCTTCCATATTGTTATATTAATGCTCATAACTGGAAATGCCGGAATTTTTCACATTCTTATAGTAGAAGGACCAGCTTTAATTTTCCTATGGCTAACTATACCAATTGGCATTTTTTTTATCTTCATGCGCTTCTTATTCGAATGGCATCTTCGTAATGCTGGTTTTAGTGAGATTGGACATGGTCTTGGAATATATATGTTGTATCCGGAAGAAGGACCTCAAATTAAGTCTGATATTTACTTTTTTATTCGACATCCTATGTATGCTGGAGATCTGTGTCTCGCTTTAGGTTTTGCTTTTTTAAGAAATAATCTAATGGCTTTTCTTATTGCTTTAATTGCATTTATTCCGTTTTTAATTGCAATAAAGTGTGAAGATAAGGAGTTAATAAAACGATTTGGAGAGAACCATGAACAATATATTAAAAAAACTGGTGCTATTGTCCCAAAGTTTAAGAAATTTGGAAAATTCCTAAGATTTCTTTTTTCAAAAGAGAAAGAAAAGGAGCCTCATTTAGAATTTTAGTGTTTAGATTTTTAAGCTTCTGGTATTAATATTACAAAGGAGTCTCCTTCAACCCATATTTCACCATTGTAATTATTTAGAACACGTTCAACTAAAAGAAAGCTTAGAATAATTTCTTTTATTTTACCATCCTTTTCTCTTTCTTTCTTGAATATCATTTCTTTTCCTATGTTTAAGATTTCTTTTTGATAGTCGATAAATTTTACTTTAATGTAATTTTGGTTATCCTTTTGGCTCCTAATTATGATAATTTTAATCTCTATATTAGGACTCTTATTGTATCTAATTGAACTTATAAGAATATTAACAAAAACATCTACTAAAAACTTGTCAGCTTTCACATAAAGATTTTGCGTAGGATGTTCAACCATTATATTAATTTTTTTATTAGAATAACTCTTTGTAATAAAATCAATCACATCTTGAATTACATTAGATAAATTTACTGGTTCTATTACTATAGTTGCTTCATTAAGATTTGTTAATCTTTGTATGATAAATATTAAAAGTTTTGCATTATTACACTGGTCCTTAATATAGTCTAAAATTTTTTGTCTACGTTGTAATATAATATGATGTTCTTGTGTTTGATATTCATCAAGCTGAGATTGAATGCTTTTTATTATATTCTTGATATCATTCACGAATAATTCTTTATAGAAATACTCTCTGTCAAATTCTTGGTGGATAATTTCTCTACTTTTATGGAGATCATCTTCTGCTGATTTACGCAGTAATACATTTTTAAGAATATCAGAGACAATGCTCAATAATTCTAAATTATCTTCGATCCAGTAATTTTCGTGTGTTAGATTATCAAAACAAACAATTCCTTCTACAACGTCATTAATTTTTATTGAGAATATTAATAAATTTTGAATTTTATAAATTTCGAAAAATGTTCTTAGTTTTATTGCCCCTCTAGGAAGATAAGCTACATTTTTAATGTATAAATATTCCGAAGTTTCTAATTTCTCTAATAACCATGGAAAATCTTCAATTATCATCTTCTCTGGTAAATCAATTTGGGGATAAACTAACTTTCCATACCACACATATTTATTTGGTGCAAGATTTAGATTAATATTAAAGATATAGAGATATGCTCTTGATGCATTGACAAATTCGCCAATGTCTCGAAGTGAATCAATTATAGCTTGATTAAAATCTTTTAAACCTACAAATCTAGATACAATTCCCGTGATTATCGCTTTTAATCTGGATATTTTTAGTAATTCCAGTTCTATTCTTTTTTGGTTTGTTATATCTTGACATATTATCTGATAAAATGTTTCCTCACCAACATCAACAAAAGATGATTGCATATTCACCCAAACTGTAGCACCACTTTTATGATAAAGTTGAATCTCTAAGGGAGGGAAAGCTTTACCTCTTTCTTCTCTTTTAAATCTCTTTAGAACCTCTACCATATAATCTTGGGGTATCAATGAAAGATCCGTAAATTTTCTTCCCAATAATTCCTCCCTTGTATATCCTAAAGTTTTTTCTAATGCTGGATTAAAATCAACTAAAGACCCTTTGGGGTCAATTAAAATGATAGAAAAAGGAGAATCCTCGAAAAGATGACGATACTTTATCTCTGAACGTCTTAATTTGATTTCTGATTCTATTCTATTTCTGATATCCCGAATTATGTATTGAATAAAGATTTGGCCTCCTATCTGGACTTCATTTACACTAATTTCTACAGGAATAAAATTACCAGAATTATCAATTACCTCTAATCTTAGAGGAAAAGGAAAATTGAGTTGATCAAATACTTCTTCGTTAAAATCTATATTAATAATGCCACTTAGTATTTGACTTGAATGCAAACCGATAAAATCTTCAAATGGTCGCTGAAACAATTTCTCAGCTTCTAGATTAGCATCCATTATTATTCCTGATTTTTTATCGATAATTAATATAGCATCTCGAGCAGCTTTAAATAAAGCTTCATAACGTAATTCGGCCACTTTAAGAGCTTCAATAGAAGGTCGGAATAAGTTAATTTGGTTATCTAAAGTACTATGCATAGATTCCAAAACATCAATTACTTGATTTTTATTTGAATAATTCTTTTTTATATCGTCGAATTGTTTAAGAATGTATGAGCTAAATTGGTTTATAATATTTTTAGGGATTTTTTGATCGTAGTAAACTATCAAAGATAAGGGTAGTTTCCCTCCTCTAATACTCTCATTTTCGATATAGTCAAAATAGATTGCAGCATTTGATTTTAAATGAGGAAATGGAAGTATTACTGAACTTGGTTTAAATTCACCTCCTCCAAATATAAACTGTGATATGGAAAAACTCTTAATAGCTATTAATTCTGGATTATCAAAGGCATCTTTAGGGTGAACTGCTTCCACTTTAATCCCTAAATTTTCATCCCAACGACAAAAAATTATACCAATTTCTTTTTTGGGAATATATTGTTCGATTCTCTCCGAGATTTTAAGGGAAAGCCAATTAAAAGCCTCATCTATATTAATATTTTTAATTGCACTTGTTAAAAATGATTTAATTGGTCTTTTTCCGAGTTTCTCTACCCCCATAAGTTTTTCCAATTCGTCTTTATCTTGCTTTTTCAAATCAACCTTATTGAATAGAATAAGAAGGGGGAGTTCACTTAATTCCGGTTTGCTGGCAATTTCGTGGAGCAGTTCTCGAGCATATGAGAATTTTATAGTATCATTAACATCTAGTACGAATATCAAACCATCTTGATTTTTCATGTACGGTTTCCAAATCTCCTTTACTTTATATTTTCCAGGGATATCATAGGTTAGCAAGGAGATATTATTTACTAAAATTCGAGAAATATCAACGCTTATAGTTGGAAATATTGATTTTGATACTGATTTTCTTCTGGTTCGGATTATCGTCGTTTTGCCCGCCATTGTGAGCCCAAAAATTAATATTTTTGCTTCCTTTTGCTCAAATATTACTTCCTCTTCAGGAAAAGAAGTGTTAAACGTATCTAAAAGTAACCTAATCTCCTCTAATTTAGCAGGATCTCCTTCATAGATTCTAGAGTTCATATAAAAAGCCTTATAAGCATCTTCGATTTTTTTGAAATCTTCAACAAGTCCCTCTAAAAACTCTTGAGCTAAACTATTATTTATTTGAGATTTATTTTCTGTGACTAGAGTAATTAAAAGATGCTCTTTTGTTGTATTCGAGTATTTACTTGGAATATTAAACATTAGATTAGCTGTTTTAAAAGTTCCAAAAGTATGTATAAAAAAGCCCCCATCATAAAGATCTATTAAATAAGGTACTTGTTTTATATCATCTCTTTGGATTGTTTCGGGAACCTTTAAAAAAATATATGGAGGAAAATATGGGTTTCTATGACTTAAAATTAGAATTCTCAATTTTATAACCTCAACTCCTTTTTTTAAATTAGACTTTATCCCTAAATCATTTTATTAAGACTTTTATTATTACAATGTCTCCTTTAGGGTAAATTTTAATGCTCCTACTATAAAATAATGTAAAACTTTCTTTTTCTTATATTCCTCATCTTTTATCTCATTAATAAATTTGATTTTTGGATCGAAAAATAAAATATATTAAAAAGCAGCTAAAAATGGTCATATGTTCGTTTAAAATTGTTAATATCATTATAAATAGAAAGTATAATAAAATAAGAGAAGTATAAAAATTTTTAAAAAAAGTTTTTTATTATTAGAAATAATTTTATTAAGAATTTGGAAAATTAGTTGCTACAGTACTTAAGACAAGCCCAATAATGATACTAATAAAGGTAACAAGTAGCAAAATGTCAATATTTGCGATTATATATCTCCCAACTACTACTACTCTCAATAACTAATGGAGTTTCATTTTTATTTAATATTTACTGTAAAAGAATCCCTCACAGATTTTTTAATGGAGATTTTTAAGCATTTAATTATAATTTTTCCAAAATCTTTTTCAGATTTTGACCTTCTTCAATCATATGTTGGGATATTTGTTGCACTTCCTTCTTAACAACTTGCGAAAGTAATTTACCCATGTGAAAATCTAAGGTTGCTGTGAAAATACTTCCATTTTCAGAGGGTTCTATTTCAAATGAGCCTCCTGCTAATAAAAACCTTAAAGTTCCTACAGTTTTAAATCTATAAAGTCTGTTTGGAATAAGTTCAGTCAACTTAGATCTCATCTTTAAAAAATCACCACTAATATCTTCTTCAGCATACAAAATGGAGCCAATTTCGCTTGCTGCCTCCGTTTCCCAGTAAGCTTTTATGTGAGAAGGATGCCATTCAAGGTAATTTTCTGCAATATGTAAGAACCAATCCCAAATGATTTTCGGAGGCACATTAATTTCGATAGATTCCCTAAGTGTTTTCATTATATTTCACATTTTTAATATTTTATTATAATTGAGAGGAAGGATTGTAATAACTTTAAATCCGAATAACTAAAAAAATTTAGCTTTTTAATGTTATTCATACTTTATCCTCTTCAGATTAAAAAATCTATCATTGAAGATTTCATTTCTTTATAAGGAATTTGAAAACAGTTTACTAACCTAAAATATATAAGAAAAAATCTTTTATTGAATTATGATTTTATCCTCCTTAATAATATTGTTAAAAATGTGAGAAAAATGGTACTTTTGATAATAAGTGGTATATACGCGATAATAATAGGATTAGGGATTATAGGACTCTGGACAATGTTGGTTCTAACAAAACAGGTGCCAGAATTGCAATCAGAACCAGTTGCAATCAAGTTTCATATCACTGCTGAAATGATAATGGGGATTCTCTCTCTCGTAAGCGGCATTTTTCTTCTTATTGGGTTCCCTTGGGCTACTTATTTCTTTATTCTTGCAATGGGGCTGGTTATTTATGCTGTAATCAACGCAGCAGGGTATTATGGACAGAAAAAGCAGTGGTCATTTGTAATTATGTTCGGAATCATTCTTATTGCTTCAGTGAGCTTAGTATTATTGAATATATTCTCTTAGTGTTTGATGATTCATCAGAAAGCTTAAGATTTGAAGCCAATAAAATGTTAAAAAATGAATTTTATTCTCTTTTTCATCAAACAATTTTAAAATTATAAAATAAAATCTTAAATGAGGTATTACCTAACTTTTTTTATCGAATTAAACGTAAAATGAATATAACATAAACCTAATTCTTAAAATTCTTCTTCTTTTACTTTCTTTATGAAAAAGAAATATAAATATCGAGATCTTAACCCTCTGTGGATTTCTGTTTTTGTGGATATTCTTGGATTTAGTATTATCCTTCCCTTTTTGCCGTTCTTTATCGCTGAATTTAATGCCTCACCAGCTATAATCGGATTTTTATTAAGTTCCAATGCAATTTTTGGATTTTTCTTTGGACCAATCCTTAGTAAATTGAGTGATACTTACGGTCGAAAACCTATGATGTTAATTTCATTAGCGGGAACGCTTGTAGGTTTTATAATTTTAATAATTTCTAATAATATTATAGTCTTGTTAATTTCAAGAATTATAGATGGAATATTTAGCGGACAATTCCCCATAGCAAAAGCTATAATCGGTGATGTCGTATCTCCAGAAGATCGCCCAAAACAAATGACTAATATTGGAATAACCTTTGGCTTAGCCTTCTTAATAGGTCCTGGTATTGGAGGATTATTAGCTTCTTTCGGCTTCGTAGGACCTGGTATTCTCGCCACATTATTAACGGGTTTTTCATTTGTCTATACATCAATATATTTGAAAGAAAGTTTACCAAGTAAGATAGGACATTTTAAATGGGAAAGAAATTTACCTGAAATTACTGAATTAGCTACAAACTCATCGTCTATTTGGAAAAATAATAAAACTTTAACTCTTGTTGTACAATATGGATTTATTGCTATTACTGGAGGTATACTTCAAACAACATTCAGTCTTTTTGCTGGCATTCGTCTTGGTTTGGATCCACTAGTTGTAGGGATTTTATTAACACTATTAGGAATATTTCAAATAATTTTTCGAATATTAATATTCAATCGGTTGAGAAATTCAATTGGAGATCCTAATACCGCATTAATAGGGTTAGGTACTTATATTATTGCATATTTATTTCTAGCTTTCGTGACCCAAGCATGGGAATTGGTAATTATTCTATTCTTTCTTAGTTTTGCAGGATCTACATCGCAAGGTATAATAACAGGTTTCATTAGTCGTTCTGTTGACACACGAAACCAAGGTAAAATAATGGGAATCACAACAGGCATAGATAATTTAGCGCAGATTATCGGACCTATATTTGGGGGTATTTTGCTTTCATTCAACGGAAATTTACCATACGCTTTTGCTTTAAGCTCTTTAAGCGCTATACCGTTCATTATTGGATTTCAGGTCTTAAAATTCGGATATGATAACAGAAAGATCCTTAACACTGAAAAAATCTCACAAGAAGTTATAGGACCTAAAATTGCCTATTAATTTGAAAAAAATTTAATTATGTAAAAATTAATCATTGTAAATCGGAGGCTTTTTGTCAATCCTTGGCCTTTCTTGTTCTAATTGCTCTCTTTCAATCGATATTCTTGAATTTGAGCAAGAAGAAATTTTCAACTTAAAGATAACATCTATTTTTGACATTCTATCAGGCATTCTCCCTCCGAAAACAATAAACTATATGGATATACTTTACGATTTCAAATGAAATTTATTGAATATTTCATAAAGATAACATCTCAAAATCCTTTCTAATATACATTTGAAACTTGTTATTTTTATTAAATAAAGAAATTAATTTTTTATTCTCATAAAAGAAATATTATGTATTATGGAACAAATAATCTTTTACGTGGGAACAATCGTATTTAGTTTCACTAGCTTAATGTTCTTTATTTTAAAGAAGAAGAACCCAAAAGTAGCGTCACTCAATATGATTGTAAATTTCACAACTATCGCCTCCTACATTCTCATGGCAAGTGGATTAGGTGTAATCTCTGCAACGAATGGACAATTAATTTACTGGACAAGGTGGGCTTTTTATGCATTGAGTTGTTCATTCTTGATGATTGAGATTTCGACGATTTTAAGGATTGACAAGGACACCAAACTGGAAATCATTGTGTTTAACTCATTGGTTATGGTGACAGGATTATTCGCAAGTATCACGCCAGATCTTGTAAAATGGTTATTCTTTGTGGTGAGTTCTATTGCATATTTTTATGTAATTTTTCTTATCTATAAAAATCGATCAGAAAACAAGTTCATAATAGCTTTTGTAGCGATTTTTTGGTCTGGCTTCCCATTAGTCTGGTTATTATCCCCTGCAGGATTCATGCTTTTGGATGCATTTTGGACAGCATTATTCTATTTGGTTTTGGATTTAATTACTAAGGTGTACTTTGGATTTCATTCAACAGTGAAATATAAAATAGATTAGAAAAAGAAGTAGGAGGTTTTTTTTTCATAACTTTCTCTTTTTAACTATATATTTTAAAAAAAAAAGTATAAAATTATGTTAGATAAGCACATAAAAATAGTAAAATTTTATATGGGCAACAATAGATCAAATTTTTTCATATAAACTATGCTAAAGATACAAAATACGATATAATGTGGATGCTTATAGGTAAATATGTTAATTCTATTTGATTAATCCTTTATCGCAACTAGAGAAATAATGGTCTATATAAGTTTATTAAACAATACTTTACTTGTTTAAACTATGAAAGTACAAATAATGACTAATTCCAAGTTTGGTAACGGTAAATTGTTGGCGGAAGCTCTTAAACAAGGGTTTTCCAGCGATGTGGATGTGAATATTGCTGATGTAAAGGATATATCTCCTGAAAAAATCGCTGAAGATGTTCCTGATGCTATTATTCTAGGAGCAGCAATTCGAGCATTTAGAGTAGACCCAAAATCTAAGAAATGGTTAGCTGGTTTAAATAAATTCCTCGAAAAATCTGGTACAAAAATTCAATATGGCACTGGTTTTATAACCCACTCAATGCCAACTGAGAAAACTCAAGGATATGCTAAGAAATATCTAGATAAAATAGAAACGACTTCGATGATTGAAAGTACCTACTCTGAATTATTGACCGCTCGAGTTAAAGAAATAAAAGGTCCGATCTTTCCCGAAGAAATGGAAAAAGCCAGAGGGTATATCAAGGATTTCATTAACTGGATCCAGAAATAATTAATTTTTTCTTTATCTTCTTTAATTTTAAAAAAAAAGTTTATATAATTTCTAATTCAGAAAACCAAATAATACATTTAATAATTTATCAGGTTCTTCTGTATGAATAATATGAGCATTTTCTTCAAAGTAAACAAGTTCTGTGGCTGGTTTTCGGCGAATTTAAATCGCCTTACTTCCAAATATGTTTAGATTTCAATATTACAACTCTTTACATAGCTATTTTTTAACATGAGATTTAAGTTTATTTGTAGGTATATTCATTAACGAAAAGATTAAATCAGAAACACATTGAGCTGTAGAATGTAATTTCCCCATATCAACCTTATCAAGAGTATCTTCCTCCGTTAACAAATAATAAGGAGACCGAATCCAATGAATAACATCGATATCAGCTTGCGTACTAAAATGACCAGCTTCTCCTATAGGAGGTGTTGCAAAAAAGTTATCAGGAATTAAGATCATATTCTCAATATTATGTTCTCGACAAGCTTTAATAACTGGAGCAACTAAATTTTCATTCCGCGATATAAAGGTTGCACCCAGTGATAAATTACCTGTTAATGTAAAATTATGAGTCTTAGCATCCTCTACAACTTCCTTTGCACACATATGTTCTAGGTTTAAATCTACTAAAACATCTTTCATAATTGTATTCTTATATTTACGAGCGAATAATTCTGCACCAATTCCCCCATAAAGATGACCTGCCGATAAACAAAAGAGTAGGCTTCTTGGACGTAATTCTTTTGGAATTTTAGCCCAGGTCTGTAATTGCGATAGAACTATTGCTACACCTGTTCCATCTTCCGTTGCTCCTTTAAACGCTGAATCATGGTGGCTTGAAATCATTATCATTTCCTCTGATTTTCCAGGTAGAATCCCCCAAATATTATGTGCGAAACTTGGTTCTTTAGTTCCTTCAAGGATAATTGTTCCTTGTACATTATCTTCTTTTACTAAATCTCTAACTTTTATACCATCATATTTCCCTACATATAATGCGGGTATTGGTTTCATTACACCATCATAGGGTCCCCAATGACTATTAACATTTGATGGATAATCTCGCAAAATTAGAACTAAACCTAACGCCCCTCGATCAAATGCGCGCCAGTATACAGAGTCCTCTCTTCTTTTTCCACCAAGAGCTTGTGGTGGAAAATTAGTCAAAGCAAAAGTTAAGATGAGTTCCGATTTCTCATCAATAACATGTTTAGGATCAGAAACATAGAACAATTTTGCCAATTTAATTAATTTTCCGAGTGGTAAGGTGGGAAACTCAATATCAGCAACAACAATCTTATCCTTGACATCATTCTTCTTGAAATCCTTTTTTTCTCCAGTCCCAACATACACTAAAGGAGCGGTTATTCCATTTTTATTTGTAAATCCTGTGTTAAGTACATAAAAACAGGGTATTTCAAATGGTTCATTTCCTCTTTGAATAATAAGTTTCCAATTATTAGCGCTCCAATCTGTCATATCAAAACGTTCTTTTTTAACCGTTTCTAAGCCAAATTCATTACACTTAGTAAATAAAAAGTCTTCAATTTCATGCGCGTAATTGGTTCCAATTCTCCGATGCGGAAATTTACATATCTGTTCTAAAATTTGTTGTATCTCTTCAGATGTAAGAATCTTCATCTCTAAATCAGAATATTTCATATTTACAATTATTTCTTCAGCTCTTTTCCGAATTTTCTTCATTTTGGGAATTAGTTTTAATAAATTTAGTAGAAATTTCCTCTTTGATAGACGAAACTCTGTAACTTCCTCAGACATTTCTCGAAGTTCATTCATAAAAAAATATTTTCCTTCAATATATTTATAATTTCCTTCAGTTTCTAAAAAAAAAAAGAATCAATTAATGATAATTATATAATTCTGTGATATTACCATAGCAAA
Source organism: Promethearchaeota archaeon (assembly GCA_048941185.1). Lineage (GTDB taxonomy): Archaea > Asgardarchaeota > Lokiarchaeia > Sigyniarchaeales > SOKP01 > Loki-b32. The sequence goes on along the minus strand of JBHLNW010000075.1, from coordinate 993 downwards.
TATTTAAACGTTAAACTTATCATGTTATTAGTAATTTAAAAAAAAAATTAATGTGAAAAAGGTTAAGGGAGGATTATTCTCATTAAATTAAATAATTTCATAAAAGAAAGTTCTTCCTACTGATTTTCATATTATTTGTAATTTAATCGAAATAAGGTAAATTTTATGGCACCAACAGATTATTCAGCTCTTAAGGATGAGGTTTTAGATCTTGTTGCTAATAAAAAGCACGGAAACGTTGTCAAGAAGCTGTTAGGGGGATTTAAAAAACTTGTACCTGATGAATATGATGCGATGGGAGAAATTTTCAAAGCTATCATCGAAGCAGATGTGGAGCAGTTCAATGATAAAATATATAAAGGCTTTATGTTCATGGCTTCAGCGAGATACGGACCAAAACTGGTTGATTTTGAAAAACATTTCATTAAGAAATTTTGTCAACTTCCAGGTGAAGAATTTAAAGTAATCACAGAGGGATGGCTCCAAGACGGCAATTCGGAAATTACAGGGATGCTTTACATATCGAATTTTAGGATTATTGCTTCAGGAAAAAAGGAAATTAAACAAGCGAGATTAAGTGGAATGGGTTTAGAATTCATTAGACTGGGGTCTTATGCTGTCCATAAGTCCGTGTCAGATTCCATTGCTAAATCCGTGGCAGCTGATATGGATGCAGCTAACATCTTGAATTATGGCCACATTTATCCATTTAAGGATAATTATGACATAGAAGAAAAGAAGATTAAGAAAGGTGTTATCAAATATAAAGTAGACGTTCCCTTCACTGATAAAAAAGGAAAAGAAAAAGTTTCTGACATGAATATTACCGTGATTGTTAAGAAAGGACCTAAAATGGATAAATATGTAGAAAAAGTAGCAGAAATACTCAAGAAAAATTCAAAATAAATAATTTTTTTTTTAAATTTCATTTCTATTAGACATTAATACCTTAATTTCAAATGAACATTTATAAATTTTAAATTTATTACTCTT
>JBHLNW010000166.1:0-4316 GCA_048941185.1 Promethearchaeota archaeon | reverse complement strand
AAAGACATCTCATTCATTAATAATATTGCATCGATTGCGGTAATTGGCCCTTCTAAAAAGCGAGAATATTTTTTTTTAAGAAATCATGCAGAGTATTTTAAAGGTCCGGTTTATGCTGTACATCCAACAGTCGATGAAATTCCGAATTTTGATAAAAAAAATATTTTTCCGAATTTGGAAGAAATCCCTGGAAATATCGATTTCGCTTTTATTACAGTTCCACCAGCCCAAGTTTTAAAGACTATAGATGAATGTGTTAAAAAAAGAGTAAAATTAGTTACAGTGTTTACTTCTGAGTTTTCTGATTCTGGGACGAAAGAAGGCGTTGCATTAGAGAAAGAATTATTAAAGCGAGCTCAAAACCAAGTAAGAATTTTAGGACCAAATGGAATGGGTTTATTTTATCCTAAACTAGGTATAGCATGGCGTCCAGGTTTTCCAACAACTCCTGGAAATATAGGATTTATTGCCCAATCAGGGGGTATTTGCAATATTGCAATATATGGAGCAGAGGCCCTTGGTATTAATTTTTCAAAAGTATTTTCATTTGGTAATGGTGCTGATTTAGATTTTGTTGATTTATTATACTTTTTAAGTAATGATCCAGAAACCAATATTATTTTATGTTATTTAGAAGGTATTAAAGAAGGCAGAATTGAAGATTTAAAAAAGGTTCTCAATCAAAATAAAAAACCTATTATCGTATTAAAAGGAGGACAGTCTATAACTGGATCTATTGCAGCTAAAACCCATACGGCATCAATCTCAGGAGATAGTCGAATTTGGGAATCCTTTCTGAGACAATATAATATTATCCAAGTTAATTCTTTAGAGCAATTATTACATGCTGCTCGCTTAATTGATTGTTATGGAATTTTCAAAGTAAAAAATTTTGCAGTTTTAAGTATAAGTGGAGGATATGGCGTCCTTTTAGTTGATCTATTAGAAAAGGAAGGAATGAAAGTCCCTCCCTTCTCTTCTAAAATTCAAGAGAAACTGAAATCAAAATTTTTACTGCCAGGAACTAGTTCGAAAAATCCTTTAGATTTAGCAGCTCAGTTTTTTTTTAAAAATGCTGTATATGAAATAATTGATGTTGCTTTAGCTGATGAAAAAATTGATGGATTAATTTTAGATTTACCTAGTTTTTATTTAACTCCTGTCTTTAAATCAACTGACAACCAATCCTTTGAATCTGATATTATAAAGAGTTTAAATTTGGGTCATAAACACGATAAACCATTAATTCCTATAATTCAACGATTAAATCAACCTGAAGAAAGAGAACGAATTTCAAAAAAATTGAAAGAGAAAAATGTTCCAATTTTTGGAGATCCTCTTGAAGTCATTCCCTTATTATCAAAGATTTCATATTATAAAGAAAAATTTAACAACCATAATTAGGATTACAACTTATCCGCTGTTTTTACATATTCAGGTATAAATTGAGTCTTTAAAAGGTTAGAATTGCCAGTTGAAATTAAATTATTTTTCATATCACGAATCTCCGCATTTGCATGAATAATATTTTTTCCCTCTCTGATAATTTCAGCAATTACTCTTACTTTTTCTCCCACTTTCACTTTTCCTAAGAAATCTACATGGAAATCTATACTAATTGGAAACCCTTTATAGCCCAAAGTAGCGGTAGTAATCCCTATCACATCATCCATTAACGCACATTGAATTCCACCGTGTAATAAGTTTGTTGGATTAGCCATTTCAGATCTTACTTCAAATTCTAACTCCATTAAACCGTATTCTGACTTAATTATTTTTCCATTTGCCCATTTTGTAAATGGTGGAACAGGTAAATCTTTTAAATCTCGGTTCTTAAAACTATTAAATAAAGCTATCATCTTTTCTGAGCGTTTTTTTATATCATCATCAAGATCGGACATATTTCTTAAAACTCTCCCCAGATGTATTGAGAAATTTAGAAAATTTGAGGACTTTGATATTCACCAAATACTTCTCTTAAAACATCACATATTTCTTGAATTGTAGCATAATTTTTTACTGTTTCTATCATTATGGGCATTATATTTTCTGAAGATTGAGCAACCTTTTTGAGTTTACTTAGATTATCTTTTACTAATTCATTATTACGCACTTTTTTTAATTCTTTTATTGAATTGATGATTCTCTTCTCAGCGTCTTGATCGTGCCTAAAAATATCTACTTGAATCTTTTCGTCTGTTCCGAAAACATTTACACCTACAATTTTATTCTCTCCTTCTTCAACTTTAAGCTGTTCTCTATAAGCATTATTTTGAATTTCTTGTTGAATAAATCCCCCATCAATTGCTTCTGTAATGCCACCCATATTAACAATTTTTTTAATATATTCTAAGGCTTTTTCTTCTAACTTATTTGTTAAATATTCGATATAGTATGAGCCACCTAAGGGATCCACAACATCAGACACTCCTGTCTCATAAGCAAGAATCTGTTGGGTTCTTAAAGATAATTCGACCGATTTTTCAGTTGGAATAGCTAAGGCTTCATCAAATCCACATGTATGTAACGATTGAGTACCACCTAAAACTGCTGCTAATGCTTGAAAAGCAACTCTAATAATGTTAACATATGGCTGTTGAGCTGTTAAGGTAACTCCTGCAGTTTGAGTGTGGAATCTTAACCTAAGAGAATTAGGATCTTGAGCTTGAAAACGTTCTTTCATAAGTTTTGCCCATAATCTTCTTACGGCTCTCAATTTGGCGATTTCTTCAAAAAAATTATTATGAGTTGTAAAAAAGAATGATAATCGGGGAGCAAAATTATCGACTTCAATCCCTCTCTTAAGAACTTCTTCGACATAAGTAATCCCATCAGCTAAAGTAAACGCAATTTCTTGTATAGCATTACATCCAGCCTCACGCATATGATATCCACTTATGCTTATCGTATTAAACCTTGGTAAATATTTAGAACAGTATTCGATCACATCTGCAGTAAGCCTTAAAGATGGCTTAGGAGGAAATATATAGGTACCCCTAGCTACGTATTCTTTCAAAATATCATTTTGAACAGTTCCTGTTAACTCCTCTGGTTTTACACCTTGCTTTTCTCCTACAGCAATGTACATAGCCAATATTATCGCAGTAGGTGCGTTTATAGTCATGCTTGTTGAGATATTTTTGAGAGAAATTCCTTCGAATACTTTTTCAAAATCCTTTAAAGAATTTACTGTCACCCCAATTCGTCCAACTTCGCCCATACAAATCTTACTATCAGAATTATATCCCATTTGAGTAGGAAGATCAAATGCGATTGATAATCCTTTTTGACCTTGTGAAATTAGATATTTAAATCGTTCATTTGTTTTTACTGCATCTGCAAAACCTCCATATTGACGCATTGTCCAAATTCTTCCACGATACATATTAGGATATACTCCTCTTGTGAATGGTGATATTCCAGGGAATCCAAGATCTTCTAAATAATTCAAACTCTTTATATCATTTGGCACATAAACATGCTGCAAAGGAATCCCTGAAGGGGATTCAAATTTTTTCTTTACTTCTCCCTTCCCAACATATTTATTGAGGACTTTTTCTTCCCATTCTTTCTTTTTCACTTCTACTTTCTCAATTTCTTCTTTTGAGAACATAATAATTCACTATCTTTTTTTAATTAATTGGGTCAAAAACATAAGTATGAATTTCTTTTCTATTAAAATTCTCACAAATCTTTTTGTAAATAGGTTTTAATTTCATTCCAATATATAAATTATCTTGAGCAGTGATTTGCCCCATTACTTTTATACCATTTTCAAATTCCACAACTCCCAGAGCATAGGATTTTTTATCACGAAATTCTAATGGAGGTTCGTTTAAAATTGTAAAAGTAATTAATTTGCAATCTCCTGATGCTTCAATAAACCTAAATTTATCATTCTTACAGTTTAGACATCTTAAATGGGTCATATGCTGTAAAAAACCACATTCTTTACAAGACTTCCATTTTAGTAAATCTTTATCATGCATGATTTTCCCTTCTTTTCTAATTAATTCCTTAAAACAAATCTTAGATAAACTCAATAATAACTTTATCTTAATAAATACCAAATTAATGATAAAGGTTTTTTATTCTTCTAATAACCAATTCTCTGCAGTCATAAAGCTTTCTTTAATTAATTCCTCAAGAATAGGATATTTTTTCAGTTGAATGGTGTGAAAATTTTTTAAGAAATTTGTAAAAATCTGTTCTACTGAAGAAGTTGCTTTTAAATGGTCAGCAAAATATCCTAATTTTTGTTTTGCATAATAAGATTGTCCTTTAAATAAATAACAAATCAAAAAGTTACCAAATGA
>JBHLNW010000074.1:0-18456 GCA_048941185.1 Promethearchaeota archaeon | reverse complement strand
TTATCAACAATAGTTTCATCTTTGCATGCCATCCCATTTTCGGTAATGTAAATAAGAGGATGGTTATAATCCTTATCGACTCGTTTTAGAAGATCGTATAGTCCATCAGGACATACTTCAGTTCCCATATCTGAAACTTCAACACCTTTTTCAGATTTTTTTGGCAATAACAATTTATAAAAATCTGAAGTTTTGTTAATTGGTCTTTTTAGGTTTACGCGAGTACAGCCATAATTATTAATACCCAAAAAATCTATGGGATTTTTTTTAAGTAATTCTAAATCTTCATCTGGTACTGAAGGAAAATCGAAATATTTTTCAAGAAGAGTTAAAATGTCGCGTGGATATTTAGCCTTGAAGATAGGATCTAGGAACCAACGATTCAATAACCCATCGAGGATAATAGTCGCTTCTTTGTCTAATGTTGAGTTTGTTTTGGGATATACAGGATCCAAATTAAGGGATATGCCAATTAGTCCATTGGAATTATCCGAATCACGATATGTTTCCATCGCTCTTGCATGTGCAACATTGACTAGATGAGTTGCGCAAAAACCTGCTGCAATATCTCTCTTACCATAAAGACCCAAAATATTCAACCATAGAGCAAAAACAATTGGCTCGTTAAAAGTAATCCATTTTTTAACTCGATCTCCATAATGATCAAACATGAATTTCGCATAATCAACAAAAGCATCTACAACCTCTCGGCTTTCCCATGCCCCAATTTTATTCAACTCAAGAGGCAAATCCCAATGATAAAGTGTAATGAGTGGTTCTATGTCATTTGCAATTAACTCGTTAATTAAATTATCATAAAACTCAACACCTTTAAAATTTATCTTTCCCTTACCTTTTGGGAGGATACGAGGCCATGACACTGAAAATCGGTAAGCTTGTAGGTTCATTTCTTTCATCAATTGAACATCTTCCTTATATCTGTGGTAATGATCGCAGGCAATATCACCAGTATCACCATCACGTATTAGGTTCTTTCTATGACATAAGGCATCCCATACACTTTCTCCTTTACCGTCCTTGTTCCATGCACCCTCAATCTGATAACTAGAAGTAGCAGCACCCCAAATAAATCCTTCAGGAAAATTAATTTCTCTCATTTTATTTCATCATTTTAATATTAGATAAAAATTATTTAATTTAAAGCAAATTTATTGACATATTATTATTGAAATTTAATAATTAAATAAGATAAAGAAATGATAGCACGAATTTGGCATGGTTGGACTTCATTTGAAAACGCTGATCTATATGAAGATTTACTGAGAAATGAAATATTTCCGTCCATAGTAGATAGAAACATAAAAGGATATCGAAAAATAAGTCTTTTAAGACGTCAATTGGAAAACGAAATCGAATTTATTACTATAATGATATTTGATGATTTGAGTGCTGTAAAAGAATTTGTAGGCGAACAATATGAGAGATCATATGTTCCCCAGAAAGCCAAAGATGTCCTTTTAAGACATGATAAATTCTCGCAGCATTACGAGATTATTGATGAATTCAAATACTAACAAATGATTTTTTATTTATATTTTCTTTAACTCTAAATTTGTTTATACAGATAAAAAGATTTATTTGAAAGCATTACGATTATATAAACATCACAATCGTATTTTAACAATAACATGTTGCGTAAAGGGTCTGAATTTCTCTTAGGATTATTTTTTTCTGATGAAGAGACTTTAGTATACGATAATATCAAATTATCTTACGATTTGCCAGAAGAAACAATTCGAGAATTGAAATTGATGTCCCTTAAGTTCCTTGGCCCTTTATTTATGACAAGAAATTTATATAATCAAAAACAGTGGAAAATTGATTATATAGAAACCTCATTAACTCCCCAATTAAGAATGATGATTGATAATACACTAATGCAATCGTTTACTTGCCTTAATTCGTCAAAAAAAATAGCAGGATATGCAACAAATCTTTTTACTTTCATAGGTTCTCCATATACAGAAGATATAACAATGATATATGAAAAGTTGGATAATTATATCCATCCAAGCATTATCCAAGGAAAATTAATCGCTCAAAGCATTTATAACACTGATTTTGATTTTAAATTGTTCGTAGAAGATGAATTGAAAAGAGGGGCAGATTTAATTGAACATACTTTAGGATCTCCAAGAAAAATTTATTGGGAAGAAAAGATAGCTTATTCAGCAGTAGGTGTAATTAAAAGAACTAAAAAAGATGGATTATTAGAGTCTGATCTCTATACATTTGATTTGGATGATCCATTGAGGAAAGAAACCTTAGATCATATCCCATCATATTATTTTATGGGGATCTTACCTGATTATTATGAAAAAAGGATGAATGAGACTTTAAGCTTATTTGGAAAAGATCGATTGTATTCTAATATTATTAAAATAAAAGTTAGTAGTCCAGAAATGGTGGTGATATATATAGAAGAATTCATAACAAATATGAATGGAAAGACAAGTTGCGGTTTGATTTTAATACCAAGTAATGAAAAAATAAAGGAATCACATGATTTGTTTTTCTTTAAAAAAAATTTACGTCATATGTTAGATAAAAATAAAGATTTTGAAAGATCTGTAATTGAGTTAAATTCTAAGATAAATCCATTTGAGAATTGGAATTTAAATTCCTATGAATCTCTTCATAATATTGAAAGATCCCTTGATAGTAAACAATAATGATTATTTTTAGTAGGCCAGGAAAAAAATATGGAAGAAATACAATTCAATAAACTTTATAGTATTGATAAAGACAGATTATATTCGAATTTTCGAAGAATTCAGAATTTGAATAAAAACTTAAATTCAATAGAAATTATTGCTAAATTCCTTGATAATCAATCGATTGGAATTTCAATAAATCAAATTTCTGAAATACTAATCTACTTTCAGAATAAACTTTCTAAAGATAATGAATTATTAGATTTAGCATTTGAATGGATAAGAGCTAATAAAATCCGTCTGGAATACAAGAAATATATAACTTTAAATGATTATAATGCATACACTACTGCATTAGATGATGCTATTTCCCTCCTTTTTTTGAAATATGATGAATATTTAAGATCTCTATTCAAGTTTACAATGGAGGAATATGAATTTAGTACACTTTATCAAATTATTTTCAATCCTAAACTTTCAGAATCAGTTAACTTGACTGCATTATTAGAAAAAAATAAAGCTAATGTTCATACAATTTTTATTGATGGAGAAAAGATTAATACTATAATTCATACTCTTAGAGAAGGATTATCAGATATGATAAGAAATGATTATTATGAAGGAATACCATCAGATATAAAAATAATTAATTATGAGAAACAATTGGTAAATGTTAATGCTATTGAGAAAGATTTTGATGGAACAATGATTGAGAGATTAATAAAGTTTTATTGCTTCCAAAGAAGAAAGATTGAGAAAAAAGAATTTACTATGGCCATTAATCAGTTTTTATCCTCCTACCTTGAATTTAGTGTATTTTATGATTTTAATGATTTCAAGGAAAAAATAATTTCTAGCCTTTTAGATTACATTTATTCAGGTTTAACTGAAAATTATAAGGTTCAATCAATCGAAAGCTTACAAAATGAGCTCAGATTGGCAATAGAAAAATTTGAAAAAAATCTCAAACAAAAAAGATTAAAGGGTAAAGCTTGGATTGAAGATTTAAAACCAATCTTACAAAGCTTTATCGAAAAGTTTGTAGAACATTTGTAGAACCATATTTCATCCACAATGTTGAAACTTTTTACTTCTCCTCTAAAGATACAAACATATATCTAAGGGCACCTCTAATTTTTTAGCTTTCTCTACAAATTCATTGTGATTTAGAAATATAGCTGAAGCTTTTATTATGTTTATTGGATCGGCATATTTTATTCTCTCTGTTTCAATTATTCTCGGAATAATATCATGAATCGCTCAAGCATTCGCTATAATCATTTTTGAAGTCATTTTTTTTAAAATCACAATCAATTCCTACTCATCATTTGGTGCTATATTCCCTTTTTAATAATTAATATGTTGCAAAACGATCTTTTATATGTCATTTTCTCTATATATTAATTAGAGAAATTATAATCTAATTTAGAAAATAGTAAATGAAATTATCATTGTTAAAAATAGTATAAAAAATAATAAGGAGGGTTGAAAAATTGCAAACAAAAAAAGAAGTTATGGAATACCTTCAAGAGATTGAGTTAGGAATAGGTTTTCAAGATTTATTTGATAATGTAATTAATAAAGATGCTTGTGTTTTGTGTGGAGCCTGCATATCACTTTGTCCTCGTATCGGTATGATAGATCATAAACCTATTCTTTTGGAAAGTGATCCAGAATGTTCTTTGTGTTTTAAATATTGTGCTAGAACTTACTTTCCAGAAGAAATGTTCGAAAAAGAAATATTTAGAGGAAATATACCTAAAGATTATTTATTTGGTCATTATCAGAATATTATTGCTGCAACCAGTACTAATAAGAAAATTTTAAAAGTTGCTCAAAATGGAGGAATAGTTTCAACTTTATTAATTCACGCTTTGGATATAGGTTTAGTAGATGGAGTACTTTTAGCTACAAGAGATGAAAATTGGATTCCGAAACCTTTTATTGCAAGAACTTCTGAAGATATTTTAAATGTAGCTGGTTCTATATATACGATGTCACCAACTCTACTTTCTTATAATGATGCTGTGAATAAATACAAACTAAAAAGACTCGCTTTTGTAGGAATGCCTTGCCAAATCCAAGCTGCAAGGAAGATTCAATTATGGCCTCCTCTTTCTGAAGAATATGGGAAAATTTCACTTATTATTGGTTTATATTGTACCTCAAACTATTCTTATGACCTGATGCATAAATTAGTTGAAGAAAAATTAGGGTTATCATTAAGAAATGTTGAAAAATTTGATATCTCAAGAGGTAAATTTATAATTCAGACTAAAGATGGTCTAGAAAAGATAGTTCCCATCCAAGAAACAAAAAAATATAATTGGTTAAGCTGTCAATATTGTAAGGATTACACTGCTGAATTTGCAGATATATCTGTAGGAAGCGTTGGAAAGCCTGAAGATAAGTGGAATAGTGTGATTATACGATCTAAGATTGGACAAGAACTATTAGAACATGCTTTCAGTAAGAAAAAGATTGATATAAATAATAATGTGGATTTGGAACAAATAAAAAAAGAGGCATTAAAAAAGAAATCGAAGATTAAGATACTTGATGAAAAAGTATTCTCAGCAATGCACTTTTTAAATGTTTCTAATAAAGAAATGAAAACATATGCAATTCTTGTATCATTAGGGTATGCTAATCCATCATTACTAAGTAGCATAATGAAATCTGAAGAAAATGAGATAATAAAAACTCTCAATCAATTAAAAGTAAGAGGTTGGATTGAAAATGAAGCTAACATTTATAAACCAATTAATCCTACTAAGGTAATTAAAGATGAGTTTTTTAAATTTAAACGTGAATTAGAAAGCAACATAGAAAGAATTAAAAGTGAAGCTCTAAAGGATTTAGAAACACTCTTTATACAGAATAATCTAATGTATATAAAATATGAAGATTTCATGGATCAGATTTATGAAAATCCTTTATAATACTTTTTTTTAGTTTCCTTTATTTTTTAAGTTTAATAGCGATAATTATGAAATTTAAATTTTTTAAAAAAATGATAAAAAAAAATTTTGAATTAAACTAAAGTATTAATTTATTTTTGATAATGTTTCCATTTTTCTTCTAATTTTGGGTCAACTAATGTATCCATAATGTATTTCGCAAATTCCTCACCTTTCGCTCCAGTATCTCTGCCGGTTACTTTTAGTTTTTTCTCATATATTGCACAAAGATCAAGAGCCATCTCCAGTTTCTTAGCTTTCTCGACAAGTCCAATATGATTTAATAGCATTGCAGACGCTTTTATAATACTTGTTGGATCAGCGTATTGTATCCTTCCTGTTTCAACCATTCTAGGAGCGGTTCCATGAATCGCTTCAAACATAGCATAACGTTTTCCAATATTTGCACTTCCAGCAGTCCCAACTGATCCCTGAATCTGGGCAGCTTCATCTGTTATAATATCGCCGTATAGGTTTGGTGCTACAAATACTTTAAATTCCGACTGTCGTGCTGGATCAATTAATTTTGCAGCCATAATATCAATATACCAATCATCGAATTTCACATCGGGATAATCATTTTTGGCAAGCTCTTTTGCCATGTTTAAATACATTCCATCTGTAGTTTTAACAACATTAGCTTTAGTCACTAATGAAACTCTATTCACTCCTGTTTTTTTAGCATAATCAAAAGCTAATCTTAAGATACGATCAGTACCTTGCTTTGTATGTACACAGAAATCAAAAGCTAAATCGTCGGTAACTCTAATCCCTTTTGAACCTAATACATAAGCTCCTTCCGTATTTTCTCTGAAAAATATCCAATCTATTCCTTGTTCAGGAACTTTTACGGGTCGAACATTCGCAAATAAATCTAATTCTCTTCTCATAGAAACATTCGCACTTTCGAGATTTGGCCATTTTCCTGAAGCTAAATCTGCTGAACTTGGTGTGTGTGTAGGACCCTTTAAAATTACATGGCAGGACTTTAATTGTTCTAAGCTGTCATCAGGGATAGCTTTCATTAATTTTGCTCTATTTTCAATAGTAAGACCTTCTATATCTTTAAATTCAACCTTTCCATTGTCAACTTCCTCTTTTAAAAGAAATTTAAGAATTTCTTCTGCATGTTTTGTGATTTCTGGACCAATACCGTCACCACCAGCAACACCAATAATAATAGGTTTTAATGTTGAATAATCTATCCAATCTGCGCCTTTCTTTAAATTCTCAATTCTACTCAATTGCTCTTTTACTAGTTTTTCAAAGTGTTCCTTTGCTTTTTCAACTACATCAACCATTTTTTATTTCCTCAATTTAAATTCTTTATTTTTTTTTTTGGAATCTTTTTTTTAATATTTATTTTATTATAAAAAAATTATTATTTTTAATCCGAAAATAGGATTTCATCCCAAGGTTGTCTATATAAACCAGCTCTTTGCCTTTTTTGATCAAATACGTGGCCCATCATACCTATTGAACGTCCAAGAACAAATAAACCGTTTAATGCTTCGCTGTAAATTACATCCTCTACTTCTTCTGGAGTAAAGTCTAAGTTCTCTAACAAATCTAAAAAAGTAATTCCAATACAACCATCAACATTTAATATTAAATTATTTCTTTTTGCTGTTGTGAGTTTCTCAACCTCAAGAGCAAAATCTAGGTGTGGATGGTTTTTGAAATTCTTAAATACAAATTCCTTTAGTAAAACTACTCTAACATCGGGGTTTTGAACTGATTTTATGCGATGACCTATTCCTGGAATATTAATTTTAACGATATCTTTCATATATTTAACGAATTCTTGCGGTTTCATTTGTTTTTGTAAGGCTTCTCTTACGTATTTTGCAGCATCTGATATTGCTCCCCCAAATCTAGGACCAATAGTTAAAATACCACTTGCTAAAGCAGACATAAGATCTTTGCCAGCGCGAGCAGTAATAATTGCATTATGTGCTCCAGAAACTGCAGGACCGTGATCAGCAGTTAGTTTAATCACCATTTCAATAAATTGCTGGGCAAAATCTGGTAATTCTCGTTTAAACCATAAAAGTCCAATAACATACCCAATTGACCTATTATTTCTAACGATCTCATCCAATCCAATTCCGGCAAAAGTGGGAACATCACCTCGATCATCGCTGATAGTAACAACAACATCTGAAGGTCTTCTAACTAGACCTAATCTTATAGCTTCATTGAAATCAGTAGGAATCTTGGGAGGTTCTTCTTCTTTAGAAGGTATTATTTTTCCTTCTTGTACTAGTTTTTCATATGTTAGCTTGATCAATTTATCAAAATCTTCATAAGATTCAGGAACAACTGCACCCACTTCCTTAAGAGCTTGATTTTTAGCTTCTGCTGTCTCTTTTGCTGTCCCCGCCATAGCACCAGCATGTCCAAATTGTAATCCCTGAGGTAAAATTTTAGCTGCTGTACCAGTAACCCATATAACTAGGGGTTTAGTAATCTTTTCACTTTTTATCGCATCAACAATTTCGTATTCTTCTGTTCCACCAATTTCTCCTAAACATACTAACATTTTGATGTTTGGATTTGCTTCATAGCGTAAAAGATGATCAATTAGCCTTGAACCAGGATAACGATCTCCTCCAATTGCAATAGATTCATACACTCCATCCGTAGTTTGAGCAATCATGAAATTCATTTCGTTACTTAAACCGCCTGACTTGGAAACAAAACCGACTGAACCTGGGTGATATAATTTTGAAAGAATAATATTTTCAAGAGTTCCTGCTGTATTAGCAATCTTAAAAGCTCCTGCTTTTATACCACCAACAGTGGCAGGACCTATAATGATTTTGCCTTTTTCATTAGCAATTTTAATCAAATGTCGACTTTGTCTTTCTGGGACTCCTTCTGCAATGATAACAACTACACGAATTGTTTCTGCTTCAAGAGCTTCTTTACTTGTATCGTATGCAGATCGAAAGGAGGCAAAATTTATCATAACATCCGCTTTAGGATGCTTTTTAACTGCCATTTCAAGAGTTTTATATACAGGGATGACAATTTCTTTACTTCCCCAAAAAACCTTGTGGTATGCTATTGCTGCTTCTTGAGTAGGTCTTATCATCGCTGCAACTGAGGGTTTTTTCCGCCTGCAAACATAATCAAAATCTAACATTCTCTGAACTGGATTTGCTTGAAATCCATATATTATTCCTTGTGTTTCTTCATTAAACAATTCATAACTTTCCATTTACTTTTCACCCCTCATTTTTTCAATCATTCTTGCAACTGGACGTGTCATACTATTATATCTATCATAAATATCAATAGGAATGCCTGTCTCTTCTCCAACCTGTCTCATTAATTCTAAACCTTGTTTCTCATTTGGACCACCCCGACGAACTAATATTTTAACATTCGCATTCTTTAATTTGTCAACTGATTTTTTAATAGCATTTACTATGCCTCCAAAAGTTGCCTTTACATCAGTAAAATTTGCAATTCCACCACCAATGATTAAATATTTTTCTTTTCCTTTAGGATCTGGATTTTCAGTAATGAGATCAATTAAAGTTTGAGCATAGATCTGTGTATGTTCTTGACTTGGATTACCACTATACTCACCATAATTACCTAATTCTTCTGAGAATCCAAGGTCAGCTATAGTATCTGTATATATAACAGAAGCTCCTCCTCCAGCGACCATTGTCCAAACATGTCCGTTTCGGTTCAAAATTGTTAACTTCAATGAGGCACCTGTTTTCTCATCGAGTTCTTTGATTTTAGTCTCTTCTAGACTCAGTTTTTGACCAAAACCAGTTGGAAATTCTATAGGATTCAAAGGGTTTCCCCATGTGTCAGCATGAAGAAAGGCTGCTGTATCATCTAAACGAGCTTTTACATCTAAAGGAACAACTTTCTTATCTTTGGTAATAGCAAATGGATTAATTTCGAGAAAAGTAAAATCTTGATCTACAAATACTTGGTAAAATCCCTTTATAAAAGGGATTAAAATGTCTTTTAGATCCCCTAAATCAGGTAATTTCTTGCCTAAATCAAAAGTTTTAATATCTGTTCCAATAGGAATGGGAATATGGGTTACTTTATCCCAATTTTCCTCTATAAATATTCCTCCTTCAAAACTAAAATGAATTACATCGCAATCTCTTTCAGAAGTAATAGAAACGTAATACTCTTTCTCATGTGGAATAAATGGTTCAATTAGTAATCTTGTTAACTCTCCTTTCACATTTCCGATCGTAAATTCTTTACCCAAATTTTCTTTACAGAATTTCAATACTTGATTAACATCCGCATCTAATAAAATGAGTTTTGCTTTACCTCTCTTTCCAAAAAGCTGATCGGGTTTAACTGCAACTTTTTCAGATTTGATCCAAGGATGTTGCTCAATTAATTTTTCAAAATCTGTATCATTTTCTATAATTGCTAGTTTATTATGATAGTTAAAATTTGGAAAATATTTTGGTAATTCTCTTGCCAATAGTTTTTTTGCATCATATTCATATATATTTTTCTGCGCCAAAATTATCAATCTCTATTATTTTTTAACATGAATTTTGTTAAAAATGATAATTTATTTAGACTCTGTTTTCTAATAAATTTTACTTACATTGATTATATGGGAACTATTTCCCTTAGTTATTGAAAATCAGTTAAAAATTGAAAAAAATATTATGATTTGGAAGACTTTATTTGATATTTACAGGAATAAAATATCTTTTTTCTTGAGTTTATTCAATAATTTTATAATATTTATAAAAATCATTTTATATTTTCATTTGAAATGATTTCTGTTTATTTATATAATTTCTAAAATTAGACTTTTAATAAGATTAGTTTAATAAATATCAAATACAAGAATTAATATTAAATAACTCTTAATTTGGGGATATTTTGAAAACTAAACAAAGATTATCATCAACAGGCAATAATGAAGAACCAAACACATTGAAAACGATAATGTTTTCTATGGGTTATTTTTTTAATGGTTTTCTAATTGTTGCTTTTAATAACTTCGTCTGGCATTATTACGAGAGCGAACTTGGCTTAATTGATATTATATATTTATGGCCAATATATATGGCAATAATTAATGTAATTTTTACTATTTTCAGTATGGTAAGCAGTCCAATCATAGGTTATCTAACTGATAGGCCAAATAAATGGACAAAGAAATTTGGTTTTCACACTCCCTGGATTGTTATTGGAGGTGTTCCAACGATTATTTTCTTTTTCTTAATATTCACACCACCAGATATAACAGGGATAGAAAGTGTATTTCCAGTTCTATTATATTATTTAATTATGGTCTTTTTATATGATATGTCAAATTCACTTTTTCAAACACATTCGTTTGGAGCTTTTCCTGCTCATTTCCGAGGAGATACAAGCAGAAGAAAAGCAGGTATGATAACTCAAATATTTATCTTTATAGCAAATTTTTTAACAATAACATTATGGTCACAAATTATTATTCCTGGGGATTCATCTACTTTTGTAATAGCTGCTTTTATAAGTTCAATAATACTCGGTGCTTCTCTGGTAATTTTCATCCCTGGTTCAAAAGAAACAGATACTATTAAAGAACGTTTCCTCATAAGTTACACAAGAGTAGAAAAAAAATCCTTCATTTGGACTATGAAAATGGCAATTAAACAAAAAAATTTCATGTTAGCTTTGTTAACTTACATATTTTTTATGATTGCTTTAGGATTAATGAGTATGAATACAATCAATTTTGTAGATGACGTTTTACAAGAGGGACAATTTATTAGAACAATTGGATCAATTCTAATGTTAATCGCTTCCATAGCGACAATGCCTATTTGGATTTACGTCGCGAGGAAAATAGAACACTCTCATTTATATACAGTTGGCTTAATATCTTTTGGAGTTAGTCTATTAATATATTCTTTTATTACAAATATCTTAGGATTTTATATAGTTAATTTTTTAACTGGTGTCTCAGCAGCTATGTTTACAATTATGTTATCACCTGTTTTAGCTGATTCTTATGATGAAATTACAGTTAAAACAAAAAAACATTATGAAGCTACTTTAGTAGGTTTTAGGAACGTTTTCATTCGCATTTCTTTGCTAATTCAAAGTTTCATTGTGGCAATTATCCACGCAAACACCTTCTATAATCCAAATAATCCAATCCATAGTTATGATGCATTATTAGGATTACGATTAATCCAAGGCTTTATTCCTTTTCTTTTCTGTCTAATAGGAGCCATAATCTTTAATCAGTGGTTTGATTTAAAAGGTAGTAAAAAAGAAGAAATAATGCAAAAACTAAAAGAAATGGGCCTATAGATATTAAAAAAAATTAGGATTCAAATTATTTTCTTACTTTTTTTTAAAAAAAATGAACAAACTTAATAGTAAAATAATAATTATTACAAGATTTAAGCCAGATATCTTATCAAATAGAATATTATTTAACTTTGAAAGTTTCCCTATAGGCAATAATTAAGGATTAAATAAATTATTCCTCCTTTTTTTTTATTCTCAAAACATTAGGGTAATCTCGCCTTTCAAGTACAATTAATTTTTCCGCATTATCTTGCTCAAACCATAATTTAATTGTCTCATCAGCAAAAAAAGTTTTGTTATCTTTAGTTATTAGTGGAGATTTCAAATTTGAGCGTTCATAAAACAATTGATTATTCTGAATAAAGATTTTATACTTATCGTATTGACCCTGAAAATCTTGTAAACCTTGGAGATCAATATTTATTTGGTCATATTTAGCATTACAATATTCATATTCAAACTCAAGCATTTTTTTTAGACTTTCATCATTTTCATTTTCAATTAATCCTTTTAAAGCAAGGGTGTGTGCTTTATTTAATGCTTTTTCTTGACGTATTTCAATATGAGGAGAAACACCTTTCCCTTCCCAATTATCTTTTGAGATTGGATTTATAGTGCGACCAATCGGTAGCCATATTACAAATGTATCTAATATGGAGAATATATCCACCGCATTTGCTGCTCCTCTAGTAGTTTCACCGACAAGAGTTGCTCTATCCATCATCTTTAAATTATAGGCAAATTCTTCAGCTCCTGAAGCCGTGCGTGAGCTGATTAATACATATAAAGGTTTCTCTGGGAATTTCTTTCCTGGAATGTAGGGAAGTGTTAGCGATTGCGTATATTTATCTTTTTTCCGCTCATAAAATGTGTTGAGCAATTTTGTTCCAGGCTCTATAAAATAGCTAATTATAAGTGCAACCATAGAGGAATATCCACCACCATTATTTCGAATATCAAAAATAAAGGCATTACTATTTTCTAAGAATTGTAAAGCTCCTACTATTGTTTCTCCTGCAAATTCTGCTGGTGGAAAATCATTCATTTTAATATAACCAATATTTCCGGGTAATCTTTTAGCTTTAGTAATGTGAAAATTTGCATATTTTTCAAATTCATAACGGCTTTTGAATTCGAGAAATTCATCTTCATTCTCTGTTTTCTTAGATTCTTTTTCTTTTAATAATTCAAGAGCTAATAAAGGATTATATTCAAAATAAAAATGTAAATCATTCGATGTTTTAACTAAATCATTTGTAATTACACTCACAAATTTATCAGGATCTGTAATTCCGTTATATAAACCTTGTTTTAATTTATTCAATACATAATTCGATATATTCTGTGCTATTTTGGGAAAGATATAATATTCTTCTATTCTTTTACATAACTTTTTAGTAATCTCAATAATCATCTTATCAGTTAAAGAAATTTTAACAATTTGATCTGTCATAAAAAACCCTCTTTTATCAAATTTAATTAGGCTTTCTGTGTATTAAATTAAATTAAAAAAAAAAAACTTACTATAAACTTTTTTTAGGTATCTTTTCCATTTTACCATATTAAAAAGCAAAATAAGGATTATAACAAAATGAGTTTTAGAATAGAAAAAGATGTTTTAGGTGAAGTTGAAGTTCCCAGTAATGTATATTGGGGCGTGAATACTCAACGAGCAATTAAAAACTTCCAAATAAGTGGTGAAACCTTCCCTCACATATTTATTATTTCTTTGGCTCAAGTTAAAAAAGCATGTTTATTAGCAAATAAAGAATTAGGATTAATTGAGAAAGAAAAGAGTCAGGCAATGCATCAAGCCATTAATGAAATTTTGGAAGACAATAAATATTTAGATCAATTTCCTATTGATATCTTTCAAACTGGATCTGGAACTCAGACAAATATGAATATGAATGAAGTAATAGCAAATCGTGCGAATGAAATTTTAGGTCAACCATTAGGCACTAAGCACCCAATACACCCTAATGATCACGTAAACAAAGGTCAATCTTCTAACGATGTGATTCCTACTACAATGCATTTATCTGCTTTGCGTATGATTCAAAAACTTTTCCCAATATTACAAAAACTTATAGATCATTTAGATAGTAAAATAAAAGAGTTTAAACACATTATCAAAGTAGGAAGGACTCACCTTCAAGACGCTGTACCAATTCCAATATCTTTAGAATTTGAAGTTTACAAGAAACAAATTCAAATTAATTTAAAAAGGTTGGAAAATGTTTGTAAGGAGTTATATTTTATTCCAATTGGAGGAACGGTATTAGGTACAGGTTTAAATACTCATAGAGATTTTGCTAAACTCACAGTTTTACATCTTTCTAGAATTTCAAATTTCCCATTTGAAGTTAACCCCGTGAAGGCGGAAGGTATTGCCTCACATAATCCTATAGTTAATCTTAGTGGACATCTCAGGTTGTTAGCCTTATCATTATTGAAGATGGCTAATGATATACGTTTGATGGGGAGTGGACCGCGAGCAGGATTATCTGAATTAAAATTGCCTCAAAATGAACCTGGATCTTCTATAATGCCTGGTAAAATAAATCCAACTCAATCAGAAGCTTTAATCCAAGTATGTCTTGAAGTAATTGGAAATGATTCAATAGTTTCATTTGGAGAGGCATATGGGAGTATCTTGGATTTGAATGTGTGTAAACCATTAATGATTTGCAACATCCTTAAATCAATTAGAATCCTGAATAATGGAATAAACTCATTTATAGAATATTGTTTAAAAGGATTGAAAGTTAATGTAGAAACAATAAATTTACATCTAGAGAGAATCTTAATGATTATCACTAACTTAAATCCAATAATTGGATATGATAAAGCATCAGAAATTGTTCAAAAAGCGTATAAAGAAAATAAAACAATAAAAGAGGTTATTAAAGAATTAGGGATCGAAATTGAAGGAGATCTTGATGAGTTATTAGACCCTAGAAAAATGCTTTAATATATCTTTATGGCAAAAATAAAATTAATTATTAGATGGTTTGAATATGAAGAGTATTGCTAAATTTATTGATAATATACTTGATGAAGTAAGTGGAAAATATGCATTGGATTGGGTAGCGAAAATATCACAATATAATCGAGTAGTAGGTTCCCAAGATTATCATGATATTGTTCAAATAGTAGTAAATGAATTAGAATCATATGGTTTAGATGAAATAAAAATTCATAAATATCCAGCAGATGGAAAAACTAAAATTTGGCAATGGATTGTAACAAAAAGCTGGGAAATTAAATCAGCAGAATTGAGCTTAACAGAACCAAAAAAAGAACTTTTATGTCGATTTCAAGATATTCCAATGTGTATTATAGGAAGATCAAAAGGTTGCAATGTCAATGCTGAATTGATTGATGTTGGAAAGGGTACTACGGAAGAAGATTTTAAAGTTAAGGACGTAAAAGGAAAAATTGTTTTAATGGAAGCACCAAGAATAATAGTACCCCCATTGTATGCAGAGAAGGGAGCATTGGGTGTTATAGTATATCCTAGTCAAAAACGAGCAGATATTAATAAAGGTATGACTATTTATAATCGGTTCCCTGCTATAGCAGAAGATTTAGAGAAAACTACATTTGGTTTTAGTATTTCATTTGAGCAAGCTTTATACTTAAAAGAACTTTTAAATAAAGGGGCTGTTAGAGTATATGCAAAAATTAATGCTAAAGTCTATGATGGAGAATTAGAAGTAATATCTGCTGCTATTAAAGGAACAGAAAAACCTCAAGAAGAAATTATTTTAACAGCACACCTCTGCCATCCGGCTTCGGGTGTAAACGATAATGCTAGTGGATCTGGAGGTCTGATTGAGTTAGCACGATCATTATCAGCTCTTATTAAACAAAAAAAAATAAAACCACCTAAAAGAACTATAAGGTTTCTTTGGGTTCCTGAATTTCATGGTACATATCCATGGGTTAAAGAACACGAAGAAACTGTAAAAAAAGCTCTTTTTAATATCAATTTAGATATGATTGGGGAACACCCAATAAAAGTTGGAGAACCTTGTGAGATATTTTTGGCACCATATTCAAGACCTTCAATTTTAAATGATATTATTCAATATTTCACGAGAATTATTGCAGATCATCCTAAAGGAGTAGCAATAAATGGTACTGATAAACGAATGCTTTATCGATTTACACCTTATTCAGGTGGAAGTGACCATACAATATTTTCGAATAATCCCGTTAAGATACCTGGCTTAATGATTGGTCATAATGATCCATATTGGCATAGTTCACTAGACACAATAGAGAAATGTGACTCCACTGAATTAAAGCGTGTAATTGCTATATCTCTGTGTACAAGTTATGTTTTTTCTATTCAAAACAGCGAATCCTTAATTACCATATGGTCGATTGTAGAAGAAGGATTCTACCAACGACTCGGTAGAATAAAAAAATTATTACTTAGTCTCTTTAATCAACTTGGTTTAGGAATTAATGGACCAGAGAAATCAATAGAGGAAAAAGTTTTAATGGGAAGAGCATTAATAAATGCTTTTATCCAATATGAAACACAAATATTAGATTTAATTAAGGTACTTTTTTTATTACCTTCAATTGTAAAAGAATTGATTTCAGAAAAGTATAATGAATTAGATCAATTGAAGAAAAAATTGATTTCACAATGGATTGCTTTATGTAAAGAAATATCCATTAATATTGATCATATTCGTGAACCAGACTGCTTTAACCTAAAATGGAATGTTCCTTTCTTAGGGAGAAGGAATTTAAAATTTTATATACCAATATTACTGTCAGAAGCATATGAAAAATTCAAAGTACCAGAACCTACAGAGAATTGGGGTGGTGATGTCGGAGAAATGATAAATTTTATAGATTTATCTTTGAACCTTAAGGAGATAAGTGCAATGCTTACATTAGAATATGATCATTTTTTTTATCCAAGCAAGGTTCTGAAATTTGCGAGATTTTTAGAAGAAAATGGAGAAATAAAAAGAATTTAATATACGATTATTTTGAATTGTATTTAATATCGAACTCTTGGATCTATGATACCATATAATAGATCAGTTATTAAAGTAGTTATAAGAAATATTATGGTAATCACAAATACTAAAGCGTTTAATACCCAGTAATCTTGACCTTGAATTGCATTTATTAACGTTAATCCAATTCCATATATTCCAAAAGTACTTTCTATTAAAATAGCTCCTGCTAATAGACTGGCAAAATTTAATCCAATAATGGTTATTGTAGGTATTAATGCATTTTTTAAGACATGAGTATTAATAACATCTCTCTCTTTGCATCCTTTTGCCCTAGCTGTTCTCACATAATCCTGCTGTAATACTTCTAACATACTAGAGCGAGTTTGTCTAACTATTCCTGCAACTGTAACAAATACTAAGCAAAATACAGGCAAAGTTAGATGCCATACATAATCCACTGCTAAATAGTAATATCCTCCTATGATCGAGTCAATTAAGTAGAACCCCGTGATAAAGGGTGGATCTACATATTGTACTTGCTTATAACCTACTGTCGGAAAGACATCCAATATATAGCCTAAATAATACTGCATTAACATTCCTAAAAAGAAAACTGGAATTGAAACACCTATTAAAGCTATTCCCCTGAAAATTGTATCTCTAGCTTTACTTCTGTGAGTAGCTGATATAACACCAATCTTAATACCAACATAAGATGCTATAATCATTGAAAAAATCGAAAGATCGATGGTTCTTGGTAGACGTCTTGCAATAAGTTCCCAAACTGGAGTCCCTGGAGCAACTGAGAATGAACGTCCCCAATTAAAAGTAAAAAGATCCGAAAGATACCGAAAATATTGTAAAGATATCGGTAAATCTAACCCTAATTCACGTCTCAATGAAGCAATTCTAGCAGGGTTTATTTGGCTTATCCCTTGTGTTTGCAATAATGCAATGACGGGATCCCCTGGCATTAATCTTGATAAAATAAAGGTAATTGTTAGCACTCCGAAAAGAACCGGTATCATTGAAAATAGTCTTTTTATTATGTACTTTAATAGACTCATAAAACCACTTTATTTACTTTCACTTTTAAAATTTTTAATTATTGATGTAAATTATTTCTCATAAACCTTTATTTTGACAAATTTACTTTTTTTGACATATCAAAATTTTTAGACAAAAAATTTTGGTTAAAAAAGCAATAGCGAGGAAATACTTTTTAATACAATACACAAATTAGATGGCAATATTAATATTGACTACCATCGAAATTGGGGGCTTCTCTATAAGGTATTAAGAGAAATTTGTATAAAAATACTATGTTTTTGAATAAAAAAATAGAAAAAAAAATTATAAATTCTTTAATCTTGGGTCGAGAGCGTCGCGTAATCCATCTCCTACTAACATGAATCCCAGTACTGTAATCACAATCATTAATCCTGGAAAAATTGAGGCCCAAGGAGCCATGTATAACATTTCTCTTGCATTATTAATATCCATACCCCATTCGATAAAAGT
>JBHLNW010000165.1:0-4392 GCA_048941185.1 Promethearchaeota archaeon | reverse complement strand
CACCAATGACATATTCAATATTACTTAAATCTTGAAAAGGTTCAGTATTACTATTTTTTCTAATTAATAACTTTAAGTTATGGCCTAAATTACATAGATTTTTAACTAATGGAACTCCAATAAAACCCGTACCACCAGTTATTAATATATTTGCCATGAAAAGAATGTTAATGTAATAAAACGAAATTTTAAAATATTAAAAAGTTACATCGTATTAAAGTTAGATCTTAGAATGATAAAGATTTTACACCTTTTGATATTAGGAAACCTCGGAATTAAAATAATGTTTTTTCTTCTCAATTTCAGAAGGCATTTATTAAAGAAATTCAATTATTATATCTTAGATCTTCCAAAATTTTATCAAAAACTTTAATGAATTTAGATTGAAAAATAAACAATTGAATTTTGAGAAATTTCATTCACAGTTAGATTTACCATTTTTAGAAACAAATAATGAATGTATAAAGGAGATACTTCAAACACTTGAGTATAAATTTGGGTTGAAAACTAATTCTAAACAAACATTCATTGACCTCGGCTCAGGAAATGGATCTATTGTGATTTTTACTGGTTTAAATCATAATATCAAATCCTATGGAATTGAAATTGATCAGAAACTATTTATTGAAGCAAAAAACCGTTTAAAAAAATTGAAAAAAGAGGGTGCTCGTAATAAAATCTTACTAAGGAAAATTAAATTTAAATTGGGAGATTTTTTTCAAGTTAATTTAAAAATTTATGATTTTATATACATCTATTCATTACCTTCTATGCATAAATATCTTAAACACGTATTTAATACAGCAAAAATTGGTGCCATAATTATTTCTCATAGATTTCAACTTGAAGGTTTCGATTCTTTTCTAAAGTATGAATATAAACTAGCCCACGCGAATGGCAAACAAGAAACTTTTACCTTTTTTTATAAGAAAATCTAATGAAATATATATGATTTTAGGTAATAGACTTCTCTTATTCAACAAATAATACCTTCTTTTATTACTACAAAAAATATAACTATAAATAAAAACAAAATAAATAAATATATAATTTTAAATTTTGAATAATGTTAGCATAAAACAAGGTGTAATGTAAAATGGTTTCATTTATTGGATGGATAGATGGATTAACCGCAACTCTAATTATTGTCTCTTCAGCCACATTTGGTTTATTATCATTATATAAATCAATAAAATTAAAAGCAAAACTACTTACTTTTGCCGCACTGACAATGTTTTTCGTCGGTTGTTTATGGTTAGGCCCAACAGTGGATTTGTTCATGGTACTATTTACGCCTTCGAATATTGATCCAATTGAAGTTTATTCATTATTAAGTTATCTCTGGGTTGCTCCTACCTTAATCTTTGCTATGTATCTTGGTGGCGAACTTATTTTCCCCAAAAGAAAATGGATTTTAGTGGGAATTTTTATAGTATTAGGAGCTTTATTCGAATATTTTTTATGGTTTCAAACAGACGCTTCATTTACATGGACTTTAGCAGTTCCCGGTGAAGACTTAATAGATGCTAGTTTTGTCCGAACTCATCCAACATTTTTATTAGTAGCAATCTTTCTTATTTCTGCATTAGTGTTTTTGGGGATTGGCTTCTTTATCAAAGCGAAACAAGCAACTGGGGCGCTTAGAAAAAAGTTTTTCTATCTTGGATTTGGTTTTACTCTTTTTGTAGTATGCGGTGCACTAGATTCAATTATACCTCCAGGTATAGCTATAGGGTTTGTAAGAGTCGCAATGGCAACATTTAGCCTATGGATGTTCCTTGGACTTAAAACTTAAATAAATTTTTTATTTCTTTTTTCTTTTTATCAATTAGATTGCTTTATTCATTAATTAAGTCAACATCATTAAACTTTTTTATGAATTGAGAAGTAAAAGTAAATCAAAAATCATTTTTTTGAAAAGAGAATTTAGATAAAGATTAAATTAAATTTAGTTTTGTCAGAAGCTGTTTCAAATACAATTTCATAAAATATCTTTGATTACTACAGAAATTAAGTTTTTGTGAGTTAGAAAATTCAGAGCAATTTGATAAAATAGCATGGAGATCATTTGAAATAGAAAGATACTCATCTTCTGGACTGGTTTCGAAATTTTGTAGATTATTAAATTCATTATTGGTGATTTTACTCAAAAAATTTTCATTATTCTCAGTAAAACTTTCAATATGAAATTTCTTTTTGTATTTATCAAGAGAAGTTGCCAATAAATTTGAAATATAATTTAAGGATTCTTTAGAATTTATATATTTAAATAGATCCGAAACCAGATTAGAGAGTCTATTATTATATAAATTTTGAGATTCATTATGAATAAAATTGTTTGAATTTTTTAAATTAGGAATCGTTTCAAATGAAATATCCGAAGGTTCTTTATTAATAAAGCCTTTTGAAATTATATTTCATCTCGGAGATAATTCAATTTGATATATTAAAAACTGATCGTGTATTTAAAAAAAAAGCCTCTCTGAATTTAGTGGAAATTTGGATTGATATAAAATACAAGATATCAAAATAGAAAAAAGATAATTGGTATATAATAAATAATAATTAAAATAAAAAAATAAAAAATTTAATTTAAATATCTATAAAATTATTTATATCGTCTTCTTTAGCTTTTCTGAGTGAAGTTCTTTTAATTTTCCCTTAATTTCTGTATATTTCTCCTTATTGATTGGGAATTTCCTAAATAATAGTAATGCAAAACCAACTGCAACGGCAGGAAACACACACATTAATATACGAATTCCAATTCGGGTGATATCAGTTACCAATGCTGGGTCATAAGTTCTCCATCCAATTGTCGGGAAAACAACTGCTAAAGATAATGCTACTGCTACTGTTGACAATCGTATTATCAACGCATTCACACCATAATAAGCACCTTCACGTCTTATTCCCGTACTCATTTCGTCATAATCTATAATAGCACTCATTACAACATCTCGACCAAACATAATTCCTGCAAATGCAAATCCCAATAAAATATAAGTAATTATAGCTCCGATGATTTCAACTATGAATAAGGTTGGAATTAGGGCAATTATCATTATTCCTAATGCTCTCATATGAGCCTTCTTAGCACCGTTTTTGGTAAAGATGTTACGCCATATAATCATAAATATTATTGCTGACACGAAAATTAATGCTAAAAACATCATCTGAAAGAGAGCACCTGTTATTCTAATTATATATCCCAAGTAGTATGTATTAATAATAGGAATTAATCCAAAAATATACCATTGTGCGAAATTTACTGCTACGTAGTATTTAAAAGCTGTATTTTTAAAAGTTAATCTTACTGACTTCCCAAATGATGGTGCTTGTTCGGGATCCTTAGAGTATTCTTTTCTTTCTCTTATCCCAAACTTTATAAAAATGAAAGCAAACACTGCAGCTAAGATCGACATAATAATTGCAGCTGTTATGTATTGCACCTGTCTTGTTGCCCTTGTTGTTAAAGAACCAAAATCTATTAATTCATCAATAAATAAAGAGGGTAATAAAGCCGCAAATAATAGACCAATTATATTGAATATTGCTACAAATTGGTTAGCTTTTGCTCTCTGCTCTAAATCTTGATACATTTCGGGAAATAAACTTGTCTGATTTAAAGAATAAGCAGTATAAAATGTGTCAAATAAGTTTATTATAATAATAAAATATATAAATCCTAAAAGAGGGTTATCTAGGGGTGCAGTCCATAGCAGAATTAGTAATATACAAGTAGGAATTATTCCAGCAATTATATGCGGTTTTCTTCTTCCCCATCTTGTACTAGTTCGGTCAGATAAGATGCCTAATAGCGGATCATTAAGAGCATTCCAAACACTCCAGAGAATATAACCAAAGGTAACCAGCCAAATATCCCCAATAATTACAGTATAATAGAAGTTAAATATATAGAATGTAAACATCTGATAGCTCATTGTATCCGCAATACCAGCGAAACTATAGAAAATAGTAGTTCTCTTGGAGACCAGATCTCCAGTTCTTCTATCTTCATTGCTCATTTTTAATCATTCTTTTTAGTAATAGATTTAATGATAATAGTTTGATTATTGAGTATATATATATTTATTTTTTTAAAATTCTGATTATCTATTCTTTCTTCTTACAAAATGTTACAAATCTAACTTAAAAATTAATAAATCTGAATTAAAATATGATTTTCTTAAGAATTATCGAAAAAATGAAATAAAAAAAAGAAAAAATATAATAAAGTTTAATGAAAAACTAGAGTTTTGAGCCACAATTTGGGCAGAAATTTCCAGCTGATTCAATCTTATGGCCACAATAAACACAATAATTTTTTCCTTCTGTTGGTAAGGGTTCTTCAATTTTTTTAGGAGGAGCAACATATTCAGTTGCAGGTTT
>JBHLNW010000010.1:0-70107 GCA_048941185.1 Promethearchaeota archaeon | reverse complement strand
AATGTTAAATCACCTGCTTTTTCAAAAGACTTTTTAAGTTTCTTATTCTCAAAATCAACCCATAATGTTGTTTGAACCATATCTCCTTTTGGTTTCAAGATATACCCAATAGAATTCATATTACTCTCCTTCAGATGCCAAGTTAGAAATTCATTTTCTTTTTGTTCACAATTATCAATTAAGATATCTCCTATAGAAGTTTTTAAGAGAAAATCTAACACATTTGTGTCAGATTGCAAAAAAATATACAAATCTAATAGGTGATATCTATTTAAATCTAAATCACAGATTAAACTTATGTTAAGTTAGATTTCAACTATGGTAAACTTTTCTTTTTTTCTAAAATTATTAATATGTAACTAAACTAGTCCAAATATATTATTATGAAAAGAATAAAGAGAGCAATCATCAGTGTTTTTGATAAAAGGGGAATTATAGAATTTGTAAAAGTATTGGTTGATGAGTTTGGAGTTGAAATTTTATCTACAGGAGGTACTGGAATAATATTAGAGAAGAATGGAATTTCTTATACGAAAATCTCAGACTTTACTGAAACTCCAGAAATGTTTAATGGCAGAATTAAGACATTACATCCTAAAATTGAAGGAGGTATTTTATATCGCAGAGAATTAAAGAAAGATATTGCTGAGGCTGAAAAATATAATATTAAACCAATTGATATGGTTGTATGCAATCTATATCAATTTAAAGAGGCAATTGAGAAACCTGGTATAAAACTTGATGATGCATTAGAGATGATAGATATTGGTGGGCCAACAATGATTCGAGCAGCTGCAAAAAACTTTCCAGATGTTATAGTAGTCCCTAGTCCAGATTACTATGATGAAATTATTGATGAGATGAAAAAGAATAAAGGCGCTATTACTGAAAGTACTCGACTTTTACTCGCACAAGATGTTTTTTCAATTATGGCAGATTATAATGCTGCAATTGCTAATTTTTTACAAAAATTTTACAATCCAGATTCTATTTTCCCCAATACGATAATAAAAGTCTATGAAAAAGTACAAGATTGTAGATACGGAGAAAATTGGGATCAAAAAGCTGCTTATTATAGGGACACTTCTTCTAATTATGGACTTCACCAGCTGAAACAAATTAGTGGAAAAGAAATATCTTTTAACAATTATTTGGATATAGACTCTTGCATGCAATTACTTTTAGATTTAGGTTCAGAGCATTATGTTACAACAATTTTAAAGCATACTAGCCCCAATGGTGTAGCTATTGATAAAAGAAATCAATTAATGTCAATAAAGAAAGCATTTAGTACAGATCCTTTATCCGCATTTGGAGGAATTTGGGGAATTAACAAAGAATTAACAAAAGAAGTAGCAGATTTTATAGTTAATAAAGAAAAAATTTTCTTAGAAGCACTATTGGCACCATCTTTCGAAAAAGAAGCTTTAAATATATTAAAAGAAAAGCAAAATTTGATACTTATTGAATTTAAAGATTTCCTTACAAGAAGAGATCTTTTATACCAGAACCTCGAATTTAGGAGCGTATTAGGCGGTACTTTAGTTCAAGATTATGATTATAAACCAGTGGTTAAAGAATGGAATGTAGTTAGCAAAAAGAAAATAACTGAAGCTGAAAAAGAGGCATTAATTTTTGCCTATAAAGTTTCAAAATGGGCAAAATCCAATTCAGCATGTTTTGCACAAATATATGATGATGGAATATATACATTAGGTATTGGAGCGGGACAACATAGTAGAGTTCACGTGGTTAAACTAGCAGCTCAAAAAGCAATTGAATTTAGTCATAAAGAAGAGCTTAAAAACTCTTATATGGGTACAGATTCTTTTTTTCCATTTCCTGATGGCTTAGAGGCTGCTGTCTATAACGGTGCAAAAGCCATTATAAATCCTGGAGGATCCATCAGAGATAAAGAAATTATTAAACGTGCAGACGAGTTAGGCTGTGCATTAGTATTTTGTGGAAAAAGAGTATTCCGACATTAATCAAAACGCTAAAACGATGGAATTATATTTGACTATATTATTAAAAGCATTCACTATTTTGATGAGTTGAAGATTTTAGGCTTAATCTCTTTCTATGCAAAAACTATATAAACTTCTAAAAATAATTTTATAATACTTAAATAAAGTCAATTAAACTTTTTTAATTATTATTTTAATCGAGGAGAGTATTAGTAATTAACTTTTAATTTGAGGGTTCGCTTTAAATATGGATTTTTTTCAGAAAAATTTAAAAGAAACGGTAGAAGCGATTAATAAATTAATTGATAATAATGTGACTATTGTAAATGCTAAAAGAATAAGAAGATGTAATAATATAAAATCTTCCAATCGTTCTAAAATTAACTTTATTTGGAGAGCACTGAAGTACCTTGAAGACCAAGGAATATTAAGATTGAATGGTATCACAAACCCAAAAACTTATAAAATTATTCCCAATGAAAAAATAGATATAGATGATTTCCTTTGGCAAAATAGTAAAAAGAAATAAATTAGAATTATATTAAATCTAATTCATCTAACAATTCCTGTAATTTGGTTTTAGAAACCTTATCATCCTGATTATTAATCAATCTTTTTTGGTAAAATATTATATTTGGATATTTTAATTCTACTTTATTATATCTTTTTACCCAGGCATTAAAATTATCTAAATGATTTTTAATTTCAGGATCCTCTTCTAAGGATTTAATTTCTTCTTTTTTTTCTTTTGAAAGCATACTTTTATATTGTTTTATGCTAATACCTTGATCTCTTAATAACTTTTTATTTGTTCTACGAATAAAAGCCTCCAAAAAGTTTCTCCAATTAATGTACTTCTCATTTATTTTGTCAATAGTTTCCTGAATTATCTTTATCTCTTGTGGAAAGATAGTTTCTCTTTTCTTCGTAAGAATTTTCTTAATTCTTAAGAATTCATTTTCAAATTTGTCAATATATTTATTTACCATTTTCTCAAATTCAAATAGAACTATATTATAATCTTTTGCAAATAATACTTCATCACTCGAAAACGTCAATGTTTCCTCATCAAAATTTCCCCTTATCATTTTTCTACTAACTAAATCATCAAAAATTTCTTTCAATAATTCTATTTCTTCTTTATTTAGTTCCTTACCATAAAATAAATCGTGAAAGGAAAAAAGAAAACTGTTCTCTAACATCATACTACGAATTCCTCGTTCTGTATAGAAAACAAAATCTCCCTCATTCTCATGAAAAATGCCCCTTACTTTTCCATCATGTAACAACTCTTTCATCAAATCTTCAATTAGGGTTGACTGAACAAATTTCATTGTCCCTAGTGATATATAATCATCTGATTTAGCCTTATCAATTAACATATATTTAATTTCATTCTTAGCTTCTTCTATTTTCTGTGGATTAAAAATAAGTAGATCTGCCTTTCTAAAATAATAAATATCTAAATTATCAATAAAAGTTAAGAAAGCATCTAATTCCATCCCTGTTTTTTGGAGATATTCATTTAATTTTATTTGATCTTTATTTTTAATTTCTTCTGCAATTAATTGTAAATTCTCATCAATTTTAGATAAAATATGATTTTTATCAATATTAAGGTCTTTAGAAATCTTTTCAATCTGATTCAATTTTTCACTTTCATCGGGAACTTTGCTAATCTCATCGATTTTACCTTTCAAATATTTAGAATAATAAAAGACATTTCTATTCATGTTCCAAATCCCACTTCGATAATCTACAAACTGATCAAATACATCCAATAGAAGAAGTTCTCCAATATTTAGTTTAACTGAAATTTTAGATATGTTAAAATACCCTACAATTTTAGAATTTTCAACCTCATAAGTAATCTTTTGTGTTCCTAGATTAGTCAACCACTGTGTTCCTTTATGAAATTCCGATAAATATTCTCTAGGTACATTTTTTATTAGTTTTATGAAATCTTCCTCCAATAATATATCCCGATATGGTTTTAATTCTATAATACTTTTTTTTGCAGCCTCAGAATTGATTTTATCTTTAATAGATTTTAAGGAAGTATAGGTTTCTTTATCCTTATGTCTTAAAAATATTTGATTTGTAGATATAGAAATATCCTTAATTATTTTTTCAATGAAATTTTGTGGAAGAAAATTAAAATTCCTTATGCTTATATACCCATTTATATCTAAATCTTCTAAAAATTTTGTCTTTATATAATTATATGAATAAAAAAAACCAATATTTGAATAAAATCCATTAATTATTTTTAAATTATTTAAAGTATTGATAAAAACCTTTAATTCTGAATCATCATCTATTACCTGCGAGAAAGTAGTTTTAATGTTCTCGTCAGATATTTTTTTTATTTGTCCAAAAAATCTGTTTAATTTGTTTTTTTCTAATTCATATACAAATATTGTATTTTCCCTTGTTTTTACATAAAAATACATTTTTTCATTATTTAACTTAGAATTTTTAAAGTTCGTTAAATATTCTTTTAAAGTTATGTCCATTTTTTTACTTATTTCAGTAAAATTAGACTTTTTCATTAGAAATAGATTCTCCAATAAATTTACTATTTGATCAACTTCTTGGTTTTCCAAATCAAGGTCTTTAAGATTTGGATATAAAGATTTTATTAAACTTATCAGTATATTAAAAGTTTTGTAAGTTTTTTTATCTTTAAGTAGGTTAAATAATGATATTGATATATTTCTTATAGTATACAGATGATCAAATTCATAATCCTCACATTTTTTTAGTAATTTTAAAAGGGAAATGATATTATCATCTTTTTTTTCAATTTTAAAAGCTTCTAAAATAACTTCTATGTTATTTTTTATTAAATCTGGGTTTAAATCAACTAATTTAGGAAGAAAGTAGTGTATATTGTTCCTAACATCCTCAAATTCATCTAATAGGAATTTTACAAATATTTGAGAATATTTTTCTATATAATTTGAATTTGCTAACATAGCAAATCCAATAATAATAAGTGAGTTAATCCTTATTTTATTATTTTTTGAAGGGAGGAAATCTTCAATCTTTTTTATTATTCCTTCAGAAATGAACTCTACTTTATTTTCAGCTAAAATGCTTAAGATATATGTTATCTGGACAACATATTCTTGTTGATCTAATAAACTCAAAAATTCATTAAGTAATTTTGATATCCTATCAACTTTGTTCTTAAGGATTAATTTATTCAACTTATATACTTTTTCAAGAATTAAGCTATCCTTAAATTCTTCGAGATTAAACATAAATTATGTTAAAGAATGTTTAATCTATTAAGAATTTTTTGAAATGCTCAATTTCTAAGATGGATTTAATATCTGGAAGTAAATACGTAGGATTAGAGTTTTCTAAATCCCTTCTAGTACCATGTCCAGAAAGTAAAGCAATACTTCTGATATCTGCATTTTTAGCACATTCAATATCCGCGGGAAGATCACCAATATAATAAACATTGTTCTTATCAATCAGATAATTGAGATTATTCTTAATTTTCATTAATGCGGTAATAATTGGGTATGGACTAGGTTTTCTATATGGAGAATCATCTCGAGATATGAAAACAGAGAAATAGTTATCTAAATTAACCTTCTTTCGAAAAAAATCAAGTCTCTTTTTACTAGTGTTAGATACAATTCCTAAATGAAACCCATTCTTTTTAAGTATCTTTAAGACATTTTCCAAATCGGGTTTTAAAGTTTCGAACTTTTCAAGCTTTGGATACATACGTCTAAATTTAATAAAGAATAGATTTCTTTTCCATATACTTGGTATAAATGGTTTGTATACTTTGTTAATTTGTTTTAGAGCCACCAATCTATTTTTTGAGTCGGATTCCTCAAAAAGTCTAGCAAAATCTATTAATCTCATATTTTCTATGTTTTTCCATTGATAAAACTCATTTTTAATTAACATAGATGCTGTATATTCAAGAGATTTTTGAGTAATAATGACTCCATCAAAATCAAATAACAATATTGGTGGATGAGACATATGTGTATTTTAAAGTGCAATTTATAACTTAAATTTATCTAAATTTGTTTTAACATTCAAAGAATAAAAAATTAAAAAAAAGATGATAGTATTATATATTCTTACTTATCTATTTCATCGGGTTCAACTGAAACGTGAGAAAGCAACCAATCAAGTTGCTCTTCTTTTTTATTAATATTTAAAACTGTGGGTAATATCATTACTTCATCAGCTTTCCCTGGCATTATTGTCAATCGTCCAGCGCGGAGCATGAAGAATTCAAAAACATCAGGAATTTCTTTTTTAAATCTTAAACTTTTCACTGGAAATCGTTCAGCCGAGCTAAAGACCCCTGCTTTATGGATGATTTCATTTCTCTCAATTTTAAAATATTCAAATCTTGTGCTTAAAAGTACAATCCCTAGGATAAATGCTAGAATTAAAGACATCAGCATATAAAACTGATATGGTAATCCTACGTTGATACTGAAATTTCCAAAATCCACTGAGAAATTAGGTAAAACTAGAAAAATCACAATCAAAATTGCGATAACAACTGCTAAAATTAAAACAAAGAATTTAGTTGAAGAGAAATCAAAAGCAATTACGAATATGTTTACAAAAAATACTATAAACCAGATATAACCCAATACTGGCTCATTAGTAGTCAGAAATGATTGAATTAGCCAGAGAATTAATGATGTAATAAGCAATGGATAGAAAAAGATTACTTTTGGATAAGACCGAATAAAAATTTCAGTGGGGTATTTTTTTTGTTCAGTCATGATAATTTTTCACTAATTTTTTTTTTAATTTTAAAGAAGATTATAAAAATAATAGACTGAAGGGTTATTTAAATATTAGTATCTTAAAGAATTAATTTAAAAGCAGAATTTTATGGATAAATGATTTAATTCTAAACAGTCAAAGATTAAACCTAATATCTTAGAGATTGTATAGTTTTATAAGCTGCTGCAATATGCTGATTTGCATTTTCCAAAACAATCCCCATATGGCCCGGAAGCAAAATCGAAACGTTAAATTCTGTAATGTGCTTAATTGATTTTTTCAATAACATTAATGAACCTCCTGGAAAATCATAACGGCCAAAACTTCCAATATTAAAAATTTTATCCATTTGAAAAACAAGATCTCCTGGAATCAATATATTTTTTGCTCTCTCATAATAACATATTGATCCCAAAGAATGTCCAGGTGTATAGTGAATTTCAAATTTAAATTCTGATGAAATTTCAATCTCTTTCACATTTTCTAAATTAATTATCTTCAATGGGATGATTTCTACTCCAAACATGCTAGGTTTGATACCAAGATTTCCGGGAAATATTCGAGATACGTCTCCATCTCTTAGAATTTTAGCTGTTTCACCATAAGCATAAATTTGAGGTGGGGAATCTGCCATCAATTTCATTAATGGATAAAGGCCCAATGTATGATCTACATGCTCATGAGTTAATAACACTTTAGTAATATTAGAAGGTTCAAGATTATATTTTGCCATACCCTTAAATAAACCATTAAGAGAGATTCCATTACCAGTGTCAAATAAAGCTAATTCTTTTGTATCTACATCTTTTATTATATATTGATTGCAATCTAACATTTGATTTTCTGAAAAATAGTAAAGATTAGGTATAACTTCTTTTCCCTTTTTTTCAGATTCACTACTTGAAAAAAACATAATATATCTGTCAAAATATATTTCTAAAAAGATAAAATGAGCTTGACTTTTATGTTTTTCTTTTCTAATATAAAACAAATTATTAAATGAACTAAAAACAATTAATACTAGTATGGAACTTCAACCCAATATTGAACATTTAAAATCTAAAGTAAGTTTTGGTATAAAATTTTGGCTAGAATTTGATAACAAGAGTATATTGGGCTCTGGATGGGCAGAGTTGTTAGATAAAATTGAAAAAAATGAAGAGGGATCTTTAACTTTAGCTGCTAAGGAATGTGGTTATTCTTATAAATATGCATGGAACATTTTAAAAAGAATAGAAAAACGAACTGGTATGTCTGTTGTAAAAACTGGTAAAGGAGGTCGTGGGGGTGGTGGTTGGGTAAAGTTAAACAATTGGGGTTCATACCTTTTAAAAATTTATAAAGAATACTTAAAAGAAATAAATAGGATTGAAAAGAAACTAGTAGAATCCATAAATAATACCTAATGAATACATTTTAATTTCAATATTGATTATCTTCCATAAGGAAATTTCAAACATTGTTTTTTGAATAATTAGTTTAAATTTAGGCTATTATTATGGAAGACTGCTTAAGACAATTAAGTAAAATTAAAGTTTCTGAAATAATGATAAAAGATCCATTACATTCCTTTCCAAATGAAAAGATTAGTGCTACAGAGCTTTTAATGATAAGAAAAAATATTGGTGGACTTCCTATTGTAAAAGATCGCAAGGATAAACAACTAATTGGGATAATTACACAAAGAGATATACGTCTTGCTAGATTTGCAATGAGTTTAGATTCACCAAATACAACAGTTAAGGATTTAATGACACCAGAACCTTATGTCGTTAAAGAAAATGACACATTAATTTATGTTTTAGAGATAATGTTTAATAAAAAAGTACAAAGATTACCAGTTGTAGATGAAAACAATAATCTTATTGGATTGGTAATGCAAAAAGAGATCCTCAAAACACTTCTTAAATATATGAAAAAGTAATTAAAAGAATTCTTATTTTTAAATTCTATAATAATTATAAAAACTTTTAATTTAGATCGTTAATAAAAAAAATCAAAAAAAAAATATTAAAAAAAAAATGGCACTGCCTTTACCTGGAACCCCAATCATAATTGATATTGGATCAGCCTATGTCAAAATAGGTTTTGCAGGAGAACCTGGGCCAAGATTTATCTTTCCCTGCATAACTGGAACCGAAAAATATAAATCAGTTATGGTTGATGTAAGTGCTAGAAGTATATATGTTGGGAATGATGTATCCCGTATGCGTGGAGTTCTTAAAATTAAACATCCGATATCTCGAGCAGAAATTATGGATTGGGAGAGTTACTATGAAATTTTGAATTATATTTTTTATTCACTACTCAGAGTTGAAGATCTAACTCAATATCCTGTTTTATATTGTGAACCTCCATTCATGCATAAAGAAACTAAAGAATACATTGCTCGTCTTTTTTTTGAAACACATCAAGTTAACAGTTTAATAATGATGCCAACACCCTTGTTATCCTTATTTAGTGTTGGTTTAACAACTGGTTTAGTAATCGAATCTGGAGATGGTTTGACTTGGACTGTCCCAATAATAAATGGTACAATAGTTCAACATGCTGTACAGAAACTCCCGCTTGCTGGAATTGATATTAATCAAAATCTAAAAAATCTATTGATGAGAGAAGGTGTCAGTATTGCATCTAGTGCAGCTGATGAAATTATCCAAGAGATAAAAGAAAAAAATTGTTATTTTGTTTTAGACCCAAATAAGCCTTTAAAGTCAGGAGATATGTTTAGCGTACTTATGCCAGATGGCTCAACTATTAATGTCCCAACTTATATTCTCTATCAAGCTCCAGAAGTATTATTCAATCCGGGAATGTTAGGGTTTACAGATACTATGAATATACCCCAAGCAGTAATCGCTAGTATAAGAAATATTGATAGCCTTTATTGGTACGATCTTTTATCTCATATAGTTTTTTCTGGAGGTAATCTTTCATATTCTGGTTTTCAAGAACGCTTTGAATCAGAGTTGAATTTACTTCTCCCTCAATTAGGTTCCATTCCAAAACCAGTTACACCGCTTTCAGCAGTTAAAAATGAATTAATTAAGTTGCAAGCATTTGAAATTTCAAAAAAGAAAGAGGACACTTGTCCTCATTGTGGAGCTTTTGTGAATCTCACCGATGGAAAAAAAATATGCCCCTCCTGTGGCGGAGTATTAATATTACCAGAAATAAGAATTGGCGAGACTGATGATATTAAACAAATGATTAGAAAGAGTGTATGCTCATATTGTAGAAAAAGTATTGCTGATTTAGATTCTCTTTTTTGTCCTTATTGTGGAAAGCCAATAGAAACTTTAGAAGTACATAACGCCCCCAAAGAATTAAAACGAAAAACACCTGCACAAGAATTTTCTGAATCTATCGAATCAGCGAGTAAAGTAATCAATTTTTTTGTCCCTGATAATCTACAACATGCAATTTTTAATGGGGCTGCAATTCTTGGGAGTTTAGAATCTTTTCGAAATCTCTTTATTACATATGAACAGTTTCAAGTTAACAGAGAATTATTATATAGAGATATCAGTGAAATTCTTTAATTAAATCTTAAATTTGTCTCTCTTTTAATTTTTGATTCTCTTTAAATTATATGAAATTGGAATATTAATTAAAATTCATTAAACATATAGTTAATTTTTAATTTCAAGATATATTTAACAAATTAAATTTTTATTTATCAGATTTAGGTACTTTTAATTGAAGTGTAAATATCGGAATTTTATCATTGTTACAATTATATTATTTTTTACCATTAATACAATTCCGAGTGTTTTGGGAAAAACCCGCCGGTCATATATGATTGATTTTATTTTAGATACTGAAATTGAAGGATTAGGTTTTTCCAATGTTATTTATGATTTAGAATCCTTACCTTCAGAAGAAAATAAAGAAGAAATAGTCTCGATTGAAGCAACAGCTTACGCTTTAAGCATTCTGAATGATTTGGGTAAAGATCCTAAAGAAATTGAAACTCTTAAAGGTAATTTAGAAGATCGTATAACTGAAATGTTTGACAGTAAACAAGTCAATATATATGACTTATATTTTCTATTGAATTCCCTGAGTACATTACAATATGATATTGATTCAAGTCTCTCAAATAGAATTTATGAATTTTTAAATGATACTGCACAACAAAGTGGGGGATTTTCTTTTTCAAATACAACTCATTTGCCAACTTTAAGCTCAACATTTTATGTTATACAACTTTATTCATTAATAGAGCAACCAATTGAAAATATATCAGTTCATAAAGATTGGGTTCTTTCTTGTAATAATACTGATGGTGGATATGGAGGGAATCAAACTCTTTCTTCAACATTCATTGATACATCTTTTGCTGTATTTATCTTAGATGATGAAAGATTTGGAAGTGTTAATGATTTAGTTGATATAAATAATACAATAACTTATCTCAAAACTTTTTATGTAGATAATTCTGTTGACTTAGACAATTATGGTGGATATATTCCATATGAATTAGCTGAATATGCCTTATTAACTAGTACATATTATTGTGTAAAGGCAATTTCATTAATTGATAAAAATGCGTTGAGTACTCATGAAACACGCTCGTGGGTATTAGCACGTCAAAATGTCGAGGATGGTGGATTTACAGAGAATTCTGCGAGTTCTCAATCGAAAATTTCCTCAGTTATTTCTTCTTATTATGCTTTTAAAACTTTAGAGGCACTAGAATCATTGTATTATTTAAATTACGAGGTTTGGATGGTTGAGTTTAATTATGGGATTTTAGGTATTGTGCTAGGATCAATTGGATTAGTTATCGCTATTTCAATCTTTCTTTGGAGAAGAAGAAGAATATAATAAAATTCTATATTTTGATATTAATATTTTACTTTTTTTAATTTCAAAATTTATTTATTAATTAGGAAAATCATGAATAATAAAATATTAGATGGAAAAAAATTAGCAGAACAATTAAATTCAGAATTGAAAAAGAAAGTTAAAGAAGCAATAGAGAAGACTGGGATTACACCAAGATTGGGTACTATACTTGTAGGAAAGGATCCTGCCTCTAAGATTTATGTGAATATTAAACATAGAACATGCCAAAGTGTAGGTATCGATTCTTTAATAGTTGAGTTAGAAGAAAATATTTCACGAGAAGAACTATTAAATGAAATTGACAAAATTAATAGAGACACTAGTATTCATGGACTTTTATTGCAATTACCCCTCCCTGCACATTTAAGAGATCATACCCCTGAATTCCTGGAGAAAATTTCTCCTTCAAAAGATGTCGATGGTTTAAATCCTATTACTAGGGGAAAACTTTTTGATTATAATGAAGACCAAGCACCTTGCACTCCAAAAGGTATTATTTCCCTATTAGAAAATAATAATATAGAACTAAAAGGTAAGGATGTAGTGATAATTAATCGATCAAATTTAGTTG
Source organism: Promethearchaeota archaeon (assembly GCA_048941185.1). Classification (GTDB taxonomy): domain Archaea; phylum Asgardarchaeota; class Lokiarchaeia; order Sigyniarchaeales; family SOKP01; genus Loki-b32. The sequence goes on along the minus strand of JBHLNW010000010.1, from coordinate 57,939 downwards.
GTAAACCTTTGCTTTTTATGTTCTTAAAAAGAAACGCCACAGTTTCCATATGTCATACTTCTACAACAGATATTGATAGTTATATCCAAAAAGCAGATATATTGATAGTAGCTGTTCGAAAACCAAAATTCATAACTAAGGAAAAAATTAAGGAGGGAGCAATTCTTGTCGATGTAAGTATGAATAGAATTGAAGGTAAATTATGTGGCGATGTTGATTTCGAAGGTGTTTTTGATAAGTGCGGAAAAGTAACTCCTGTTCCTGGAGGAATAGGTCCAATGACCGTAGCAATGCTTTGTGAGAACACTTTTTTTCTCTATAAAAAACAGATGGAATTTATTTAATATTTTTAAAAAACAATCTTTTAAATTAGAAATTAATTTAGATTTTAGAATAAGGTAATCCAAAAAAAAAAATTCAATGATTTTCTTTATCCTTTTAAAAAACAATTAAAATTATATTAAATAGAGTTTTAAAAAAAAAATAGAACTATAAAATTAAATTATATAATAAAAATTATAGATTTAGATAATAGATCAATATCCCTTTTAAAATGGCGATTCTTGAAGTAGGTATAAATTTAGGAATGCGAAATTTAGTTGAGATAAAATATTATTCCTCCTCAGATGACGTTTTAGATCCAAACTTACGTGCAGGATTTTTAACTGCACTTGAAAGTTTTACAAGTGAAGTATTCGGTGATGATATTAACGTAATCTCTCTTGCTTCATTTAAGTTAGTATGCTATTGTGAGATGATTAAATTACCCACTGATGAGGAAAATAATAAACAACCTTTACTCTCATATGCAATTATAGAAAAAGCAACTGATGCTTCAGTAGTTAAACATCAATTAAACCAAATAATTTCCTATTTCTTGAACCGTTATCCCCTTAATGATATATTTTCAAAAAAGCCTAAATATTTCAAACAATTTGAAAGTAGGATTAATGAAGTTTTAGGAGATCTGAAACTAAAGACAGAAGATCGATTTCGTTCTTTATTTTAAATAATTAATTAAGTGTTTTGTTTTGAGCTCAAATTTACCGCCCGCAGCAAAAGCAAAATATCAAGAATATCTTGATGCTAGTGCTACAGAAGAAAAGATCAAAAAGTTAGAGGAATTTTTATCTCTAGTTCCTAAACATAAAGCTACTGAAAAAATTGTTGCTCTTAATAGATCTCGTTTAGCAAAGATGAAACGTGAATTAGAGGAACGGAGACAAAAGCAGAAGAGCACCCAAAAGATTGTAAGCCCTTTTTCAATAAAGAAGGAAGGACTCCAAATTATACTCATTAGTGTATTTTATACTCCTGGAGTAGGAAAAACAACTCTTTTAAATTATTTAACAGGAGCTGCTAATGAAAAGATTGGCAGATTTACTCCTATTCCAGAAATTGGGATTTTTAATTATCAGAATATTAGATTTCAAATTGTTGATATGCCTTCTATTATGGAGGGGGCTTCTAATGGAGTTGGAAACGGAAAAGAAATTCTTTCACAACTCAGGGCAGCAGATCTCTTATGTTTTTGTATCGATTTATCTCGAAATATTAGGGAACAAATGGATTTATTATTGAATGAATTAACTAGAGCTGATATTCGAATAAATCTGTCCCCTCCACCTCTCAATATTGAGAAGACTGGGGCAAATAAAATCCAAGTCTTATATATGACCAAAGAGGCAAAAGAAATTGAAGAATTGGAAAAGTTAACAGAACAAATTAAAGAAATAGTAAATGAGAATGGAATACGTAACGGAATTGTAAAAATCTATGGCAAAATAACTATTGATAATATTATAGATGTTTTAACTCCTTCTGTTGTATATAAAAAAGTAATAATAATAGGGACTAAAGGAGATCTTCCCTATACACAAGAAACTTTTGAAATCTTAGAAAGGGAATATTCTGAAAGATTTCCTATAATTTTTGGGGTAAGTATGCATAAAGAGAATTTTCCAAAAGATTTTGGTGAAACAATCATAAAATTTCTAAATAAGATTAGGATATATACTATGAATAATGGAATAGTAGCAAATGAACCTCTTCTTATGAAAGAAGGAGTTAGTGTAAAGGAGGTTGCTGAGAAGATTCATAGAAGTTTTTATGAAAATTTTGACCATGCAGTGATTCTTCGTGAAGGAGCACGTCAAAAACGCAAGAAAGTTGGCTCAGATTATATCTTAAAGGATTATGATATAATAGAAATACATATGACTTAATATTTGATGTTTTCTATCAAGTTGGGTATTTCCCTGATTTCTCTACGGAAATCTTCATTTAATTTTGATATTCCCTCTGCTATATTTTTAATGCTCTCCAAACTGTAGATTAAATTCTCTAAATAATCAATAAGATCTCCTTTAAAAACCATAATTCCATATTCTTCCATCAAATAATTAGAAATTTCTTCAATAGTCATATTATGTTTAATTCTTAAATTTAAAATTAGCTTTTCTAAATTTAGACGACCACAATCGCAATATGGATTGTCTTGACAACTACAATTAAATATATCATTAGTTAGTTTCATTATAAAATCAATGAAATCACGAGAAAATGTTTTTCTCTTTCTTACATATTCAGCATTCATAAGGGATAATACACTAGCACTAAACAAATTATTCGAAAAATATTTCATGTTTACATTTTTTGATAAATCGGCAACAATATTTTTTGATAAATATACGTTTCTGAGAAATTCTAATTCTAAAGCAATATCTAAAGGTGTTTCTGATTTATTTTGTAATTTTTTTATAATTTCAAGACATTCATCAACACTTAAAAATGAATTAGCAATTGCTCTGCCTAAACGAGTTGCTTTAATAGTTAAATCTTCTTTTATCCGAATTAAATTAAGAGATATTAACTTATTTAGAACTTCTTCCAATTCAAAATGATCATTTATTAAATAATTATAAAAGTTAAATACTATTTCTTTGGTAATCCACTGACTAAACATAGAAATAAATGCTAGGATCTCAGTTTGAGATTTATCCTCATCAGGTGCAAGCTCATAATCTTTGATTTTCCCGTTTAAAAGTTTTATTGCTATATTTTCTTCAGTCATTTTCATTTTCGGAAAATATAGCTTACCAGGTTCAACAAGAATGTATGCCAAACCTTTTTCATGTTTTTTTAATCTACCGCTTCGTCCTAACATCTGTTCAAATTCTGCAACTGTTAACCAATTTATACCCATTGCTAATGATTCAAATATTACTTGACGCGCGGGAAGATCTACGCCTGCTGCTAATGCTGCAGTTGCCACCACTCCTACTATTTTCTGTGATTGAAACTCCTCTTCAATAATTTTTCTTTCATCATTTGTTAAACCTGAATGATAAGCTGCTACCTTAAAGCCTTTTAATTGTAAATAAGACGTTATAGATTCACACTTTTTTCGAGTATTTGTAAAAACTATAGATTGACCTTTAAAACCATATATTGATTTTGTGGAATAAGCGCTTTTCATTAATAATGAGATAAATTTTAGTTTCTGAGCTTCATTTAAACAAAGTAATAAGTGACGCTCAACTGGAACCGGACGATTATTATATTTAATTAATTCACAGCTTAATTTTTTAGCTAAAAACTCAGGTTCTCCTAATGTTGCACTTAAATATAGAAATTGAGAATTGTATTGAGTTTTTAACCTAGATATCAAACCATCTAATATATACCCTCGCTCTGGGTCAATTAATGTCTGAATTTCATCAATTACTATTGTACCAATACTTCCTAGGAGATGTTTATTCCCGCTCCTTAAAATGTAATCAATTGCTTCATAAGTTCCAATAATAACATGAGCATTAGCTAAATCCTTAATATTGTCATCTTCTTTTTTGCCGAATAATGATTCTCCAACTCTTTTAATGACTTTAAGTTTGATTGATTTATATTTTTCTTTAAATTCTTCTGTCCTTATATTAGCCAAAGCCACAATTGGCACTAAATATAACATTTTAGCAGTTCTATCATTTATAACTTTTGAGATTCCTGCTAATTCTCCTACTAAAGTTTTCCCTCCACTTGTAGGAGCCATAATTAATTGATTACTATGTTTTGTTAATAAGCCTCTTTCAATGGAAATTGCTTGGATTGGCAATAAATGAATCAATTTTAAATCTTTCAATATTTCTTTAAATGCTAGAGGGATATCTAAACTCTCAATTTCTTGATTAAGATATTTTTTATTAATAGAGGGTGTTTTTTCAATATCATAAAGAGTTATCTCCTGAGATCGTACTGGATCAAAATCTGGTTTAAACGCCTCTAATACTTTTCTAATATCTCTAAATTTAAGTATTAGGTGCATCAAAAAATTTTTTAATTTTGGACTGATTTTCTCTTGAGTTAGAAGTCCCGTAAGCTTAAGTCTATTTGATACAATATCATAAGCACATTCAGAGCAAATTGTTTGATTTTTATAAGATTTAATTTGAAGATTCTCATTTAATAGAGTAAAGATATGTTTTTCCATACAAGTATTACATATAGTTAAATTTATAATCTGATCTGTATCATATTGAAAATTAATTAGCATTTCTTTAATAGGTGAAATGTCTTGAGAAGGAGTTTGGCTTGAAAAAGCAATAAATTTATTTTTATCTGATAATATGAACTTTTTGAGTAATCTTGGATTAATTGGTTGTGAATCTCCCTCCTTCTCAATTTTATTAAAATTGACCGGTCGAATTTTATTTTTAAAATCCTGTCCAAAAATTACAGTTCCTCTGAAAAATGGTTCCTTTATGTAAGAAAATGTAAATCTCTTTTTCTTAAAAGATTTTAGATAAAAAAAATTCACATTAAATAGCAATTCTTTCTTATGCTCGCGATTTCGATCAAATACTATAAAATAATTCCTTAAAGGAACACTCAACTATAAAACCATTAAAATAATTACGTAATAATAGAATAAAATGAAAAATACCAAATCAAATTTTCTAATTTTTAGAAAAGATAAGATAAAAAGTATAGAAAAATTAGGGAATAAAAATAAATTAAAAATTAAAAACCGAAAACTCTTTTTATTTTATCATAGACTTCTTTTATTTGTCTAAGTTTTACCTCATCGCCTTGATTAAGAAAATGCTCTAACCACTGGGCCAATCCACCTTGTTGTATCCATTGTAAGAAGTATTCAACTGATTGACGTTCCTCAGCAGACATTTTATTATCGACTTTTCTCCTAAGTTTGATTAAAATTTTATTTATCTTCTATATAAAGATTATAAATTATTCTATTTTATATTTTTATAATTCCAAATCAATTAAATAAAGTTAATGAAATTTTAAAAAAAATAAAATGTGAAAAATATTGCCAGACGTAAGAATAAAAACACCTAATTTAGATGATATTTTTGAAAAATGGAAGCAAAAAGCTGCTAGATCAGATCGAAAAAAGATGGAGAAACAGTTTGGGACAAAAGGAGCAGTTTTTTCTTTAGATGCAATTAGTGCTGCTGAATATGTAAAGGATACTAATAAAGAAGCAGCAATTTATTTTGCTGTTAAAAAATCTCTTGGTCCAGCACCAAAAGGAAAAGAGGAAAATACTGTCACTGCTCCTAGAGTGGGAAGAGTACAATTTTATTCTTTTAAGGGAGCTGGAAAGATAAACAAAGATGAATGGAAGGGAGATGAGATAGTTCCGCAATATGAGTCATTACAAGCGGTGCCTTGTAAAAACTGCAAAGCCAAAGGGTACATTGAAAATAAATGCAAAACTTGTAAAGGTACCGGAAAGATTGAAGAAAATCTTATAGTGTTAGTCGGTAAAGAACAACAAAAGGAAAAGAAGGTATTTTCTTATCCATGTGGGGCATGCTATGGTACTGGAAACAGATCAGAACCGTGTAAAGAATGTGGAGGCCACAAGAACCTTTACAAATATGAGGAATTACCAGTACCATTTCAAACTGTTGTCACTGGGGTTCCTATCCTTCATTCAAGTGCTCAAACAAAATATGAAAAAGAAATTGGAGAAGATCTCCACAAGATGATTGAAGAGGTTGAGGGTATAAAGTTTAGTGATTTCAAAGAATTAGAATCTAAAGCAGAACCAACATTAGGATATTGGAATAAAAATATTAAAAAAACAATTGGTGCTGCAAGTGGCGATTATAGAACTTATTCTAAAGATAAAGATTCACAAATAACTACACAAATTTACTTATTTCCTATGATTCAAATGTTCTGTGAAACAAAGCGAGGAAGTAAGTTCGAACTTTACAGTTTGGGTTCTGGGGATAAATTTATGGTATATTCCAACTTCTAAATCCTATTTCTAAAAACAATTTATATTAATCAAGGATTTTTTATTTCTCTCTTAAATTCTGTTATAATATCTTAACTGGATTATTTTCTTAACACAAACATATATATAACCGGAATTTACTCTTTTACTTACAATTTTAATATAAATGATAAGTACTTTATTTAGTACTATGGTTAATATAGTTAAAAAAGAAAAATTCTTAAGTTCAGAATACAATTGTAAGTTTTGTCGTGACACAGGTAAAATCAAGATTTATAGAGACGATTGGGAAGATTTTGAAGTAATTAAATGTGAAAATTGTAATCCTGACTGAAAAACATATTATTTAAATTAATTTAGATTATTGAATTAAACTAATTTTTTACTTATCCTCGCACCTTATTCAATATAAAAACTTTTAAATATTCTAGTATATAGTTTTAATATAAGTTTCAACTTATATAAGTTTCAACTTATACATAAAAAAGTAGAGAAATTATGCAAGAAGAAACTAAATTTGTGAAGAAAAAAGTTTTATCTAAAACTAAAAGTATACGAGGATATATTTTACCGAATAATTCATTACAAATTTCGATGATTGGTATTTTTACGGCCTTAAATTTTGCAATTACTTTTTGGTTGCAGATTCCAATTCCTGCTACAGGAGGATACATCAATATTGGCGACGTTGCTGTAATGTTTACTGCTCTTTTATTTGGACCTATTATCGGAGGCATTGCAGGTGGTTTAGGTCCTATGCTTGCGGACATTTTTTCACTTTATGGTTTTTATGCTCCTGCAACATTAGTAATCAAAGGGATAGAAGGATTTTTGATAGGTTTTATCTCTAATCCAAAAGATTGCGAAGGAAGAGTTTCTTATCGTGATATAATTGCTGTGTTAGTTGGTGGATGTTTAATCCCTTTCGGGTATTTTATTTATGAAGCATTTATACTTAATTTTGGAGTTTTGGTTGCTATAGTTGAAGTCCCCGGCAATTTTTTTCAGTTCGGATTTGCCGCTTCTGTTTCAATTTTACTCATATTAGCTTCAAGAAAAAATATAATTGAAGGTTTACCTCAAGTTTTCAATAAAATATTCATTCCAACTGATGTCGAGAATATAAAATAAATTAAAATTTAAAGTAATGTAATTAAAACATCTAAAGCATCCAATACCTTTTTTCCAGTATCAGTTATAAAATATAATACATTTTTTCCTTCTTTTTTTCTAAATATTAAACCTTTTGTTTCCAATTCTTTAAGATGTTGATAAATAGCAGCTAGACTAATATTCTCCATAATTTCTTTAATATCAGTTCCTGTTATTCCTTTAATACTCGAAAGAGAAATTTGAGATAATATTTTTAGCTTAGTAATAATTATAGAGCCTTTTCCTGTTGTTTTTGCTTGCGATGATATTGCTTCTAGGATATAAGGGGCTTTTAATCCACTTCCAGTTATAAGACATACTATATTATCTTTTGGATCAAAATATAATTTTTCGTCAAGTAATTCTATAGCTGCTAAAGTTAAAGCTGATGATGGTTCTGCGAATATTCCTTCACTTCTTATGAGTTCTTCAACTGAGCTTAATATTAAATCTTCTGGAACTGCAATAACTGTTCCTTTACTCTCTTTTATACATTTTATAGCTACATCTTTATATTTAGGCTTTTTAACCAAAATCCCTAATGCCATTGATTTAGAAGTTTTCTTCTCGACAACTTTAGAGGTATCATTATCAAAAAATTCATTTACTATGGGTGATGAGAATTCAGATTGGACGCCTACTAATTTTGGTATCTCTTCGATAACTTTTACTTGTTTAAGTTCATTAAATCCTTTCCATAAACTTACTAATAACTCTCCACTTCCCATTGGGATTATAATACAACTTGGATTATCAATCTGATTAATAATCTCATAAGCGATTGTTTTTTGAGCCTCAAGTGTAAGCGGATTTAATTCAGGTGTAGATTGATAGTAACTTTTAAAATTTTTATTATTTATAACATAATCAAGAGCATCATCTACCGTTTCTCCTTCGATCTTTAAATCTGAATTATATGCAATCATTTGAGCTTTTTTACCTGCATCAATTTCTTTAGGTATTATGTTCATACATTCAATTCCCTCAAGAGAACAATAAGCTGCAATTGATGCACCTTGGTTCCCATTCGAAGCGCAGACTACTTTTTGATAGTCCCAGCTTCTAGCATGTGAAATTAATAATGCTGCAACTCGATCTTTAAAAGAATTAGTAGGATTTTGAGTTTCATCTTTAAAATACAAGTTTTTAATTCTCAATTTTTTTCCAAATTGCTTTGAACTTCTACATGGCGTTCCCCCTTCCCCTAAGGAAATAATAAAATCATTTTTTATTTGAGGAAATGCAAAATTGTAATCCCAAAATTTGCTTTCAATTTCAACTTTGGAGATGTTTTGTTTGATATTTTCTAAATTAGGCTCAAACCATAATAATCCTTCACATTCAGGACACTTATTCTCAATAGAGGTAAATTCAAACGTTTTTTTACATTTTATACAAGTTAGCGATATCGGTTTCCTCATAATGAATTATTTCCAGATAATTTTCGGCTTATAAGTTTAAAAAGAATTATAAATTATTTAATAAAATCTCTTGAGGCGTAAGCAGTTAATATTTTGCCGTAAAAATAGTGATGGCTTTCTAAATTTGATTTACTTGAATGGATAATCTGACATTCATAGTTTAGAATGCAATCCTTAATCGTAGGTACTTTTGTTCGCTTTCCTGGAATAGTTTCTAAGCCAGCTTCTTTAAATTTATCAAAATTTCTTCCAGAGTAACTGCCTACTATACCAATAGCATCATATATTCCCTCCGATGGTATATTTATTGTAAATTCATTGATTCCCTCAGTAAGTAATTTATATGTGTATCTACTATAAGCCACTTGCACTCTAATGACAGGATTACCATCTAATTCTTCAATATTCTTCCAATCTAAAGCCATAACATTGAGTTTTTCATTTTTATCCATGGATACTAATAATGCTGTGTGTCTCTTAAAAAGTTTAACATAATCAAACGGACCAATTTCCTTTCTGTTAATAACCATTCATATCAACTTTAAAATTTATAAAGCTTAATCACAATCATCTTCGTCTTCGTCGTCATCATCTTCGTCGTCATCATCATCTTCATCCTCTTCATCATAGTCATCATCATCATATACATCAATGGTCTCATACTCTTCCGCATCACGATAACAATTTTTACAATAAGGTCTTCCACCTACATAAATTGCGTTATCTTGGAGTATTTCTTTATCGCAATTTTCACAATAAACATAATCTTCCTCATCATAATTACCCATAACAAACACTTCCATATTTAATATAAGGAATTTTACTTAGGATGACCAAGTAGTTTTGTTTAAATTATAGTAAAATAAGACAAAAAAAAATATAAGTATTGCATAAAATTATACAATACAGCTACTTGCTTCTTTTAATTTTTTCTCAGCATCTTTAACAATAGTCTCAATGATGTCTTTAACTCTGTCTATAGAATCAATTAAACCGATACTTTGACCTAAAAGAACAGCTCCATCTTCAATATTACCTTCATAGGTCATTTCATAGTGTTTTTGATCTTCCATTGCCATCTCTGGTGTTATCTGTGCTTCTTGGGCCATTTTTTCCTCTTTACTTTTCACAACTCCATGATGCAAAGAATAATTATTTTTCCATAGTCTTATTGGACCAAGTACACCAGTTACCCATGTAGTGTCATTAGCTTTAGCAGGAGGTACAATATTTTTATATCTTTCATGGAATTCACTTTCTTTTGAAGCAATAAATCTTGAACCCATTGCAATCGCTCCTGCTCCCATCGCTAAAGCTGAAGCTAAACCTTCTCCACTAGAGAATCCTCCGCATGCTATTATTGGAGTAGTTGGGTGTTTTTTTGTAACTTGCTGTAATAAGACTAAAGTGCTAATTTTTTCATAACTTTGATGTCCTCCACCCTCCCAACCAGTAATAACCATACCATCAACACCTGATGTTACACACTTGTCGGCAAGCCATAACGCTGGTGCCACATGAAAATGTTTAATATTAGATCCACTTTCTTTTAATTTTTGATAAGTTTTAGCTTTTGGCAAAGTTTTTGGAGATCCAGCACTAGTAACAGCATAAACACACTGTTCTTTAATTTTCGGATTATTCATAATAAATCTTGAAATCCCCCGGCAGAGTCCTGGAGCATCCAATTGTAATCTTGATGTTCTTATATTAAAACCAAAAGGTTTGTCTGTGTGTTCCACTACATATTCCATATCTGATTTCATTTCTTCCAAACTATTTTTACCAAATAGATTTGTATGGCTTAATACTCCTAATCCACCCGCCTCAGAGACAGCTACTGCCAATTCTTTTGTATAAAATGGTCCCATTGGAGCCGCAATTATCGGATGCTTAATTCCAAACATTTCTGTAATATTTGTTTTTAATCCCATGTTCTTATACCATTTCTAATTATTTTTGATAATTAAAATTCTATGATAATATTGATAATGAAAAATCAAAAAATAATATAAATCTTTTATAAATTTAAAAACAATTACATTAATTAGCTGTTTTTTATAAAAATGTACATTTAATTAATTAAAAGGGCAGAATAGTATTTTTGAAGTTTTTAGAAGTATTTTTCTAAATATATTTAAATATAAGTTCCGTTTTTGTTTTAATAAATCAAATATTTCTTAATAAAGGTTCTATACGCCACTAATTTCTCAATTCAATAGTCCTATTAATTTTTGCTAGGCGATTAATAAGTTGGATAATTCGATAAATTTAAAGTTAGTTGTTCTCGGAGAAGGAGAAATTGGGAAAACATCCCTTATTAATGCTTATATGGGAAGAGAATTTCCTGAACAATATTTACCAACAATTGGTAGTGAAACTACTAAAAAAGAATATATTATTGAAAAGAGTGGTAATATTACCAGAGTATTACTTTCTATATGGGACACGGGGGGTCAAAGGTCATTCAATCCTTTTAATCCCGCTTTATATAAAAACCTCGATATAGCTCTTTTAGTCTTCGATTTGACTAAACCAAAAGAAACATTATTACAACTAAAGGAAAAATATTTAGAACATGTAAATTATTATTCTGAGGACGTTTTAAGACTATTTATTGGTAATAAATTAGATTTACTAACTGATAATGAAGAACTTAAATCACTTTTGAATAAATTTTTAGCAAAAAATGACAATGCAATATTTATATCAGCAAAAACATGTGAAAATGTTAATGAATGCTTTGAATTATTAATATATACATTTTTAAGAAAAGCAGAAATACTTTATCCTGATACAATTCAGCCCAATACATCCACAGGTTTTTTAGATTTAATCCATAAAAAAGAAGAATTATTAAAAACTAGATTAATAAATTTAGTAAATTTAGATTCAATGTTAAAAAAACAGAGAATAAAACCTAAAGTCAAAGAGAAGCCTATTAAGGAAGAAGAAGAAACCAAAGAATTGAAATACTTTAATTTTCTAAAACAAGAATTAGAAAAGAATGCAACTCAAAAATGTAATATTATGGATCAATTTTTAATTAATTTATCCGAACTTGATAAGACTATAGCAAATTTAACAAAAACTCATTCAAAGTCAGTTAATGATTTAGTCAATGGCTTGAAAGAGCTTTTTATTACCGCCATGCAAGATTTTGAACAAAATGTTGACTTAATAGCAAAATTAAACAGAGAAGAATTTGAGTTGGTAAAAATAATCTCAAAAACTAAGGAAGAACAACTAATTCAGAATATTGAGTAGTAATTCCCTAGCTAATAACGAATTAAATTATAAAAAAATACGAAAAAAGGTGTCAAAAATATCTGAAGAAATTTCTTTAAAGGAATTTCAGAAATTAAAAGAACAAGTTAGTAAGCTAGAAAACAAAATAAATGAGCAGTTAAAAAAATCTGAACAAAAAATCAATGAACATATACGTAATCTTGAAAAAAAATTAACAGAGCGAATAGATAAACTCGATCAAAGTTTAAATGAGCAAATTAATGATCTTGAGCAGAAATCAAACGAAAAAATAAATAAGTTGGATCAAAAGACTAAAGAACAGTTCTCCCAGCAAAAACAGAATATAGATAAACAAGGAAGCTCAACAACTAAGAAAATAGAGGATTTGGTAAATAAATTTGAAGGTGAATTAAAAGATAAATTTGCCCTACTGTCAAACAATTTAGAGGAAAATTATAAAATCCTTAATTTAGAACTAGAAAGTAAATTTAAAACAGTTGATCAGAAGTTAGATAAACATGTTGATACTCTTGAAAATCAAATAAAATCTCTTATAGAAAAAATTAACAACTTTAATGAGAATTTTTCTATAAAATTAATTAATTTCAAGGAAGAATTCGATACTAAAGAAGATGTTCTTACAGACATGATTAAAAAATATAACGAAGAAAATATAGAGTTTAAGAACAAACTAGAACCAACGTTAGAGAATCTCAGAAGTGAACAAGATTTAGTAAAAATAACTGTAGATGTGCTTAAGAAACAGATAAAAGAAAGTGCAAAAGAATGGATAGACGATGAAATAAAATTAGCTTGTAAAAACAAAGAAAAAGAAATTCTTATGAATTTATGGATTGAAGAATTGAAAGATATTGTAGAAAATCTAGATAAATTAAAGGATATTCATCCAAAAGAATTAAAACTTCATATTAATGAAATTTCGAGTACTATCGATTCATTTAAACAGAAGTTTATTAAATAAATCTTTTTAAACCTTATTATCAGAGGAATTAATTTCTTCCAAATCTTTTAGAAACTATTTTTTTCAATTCAAAATTAATTTAAAATATCTATTAGATAAAATCGATAATACTTAATAATGGTAAAAATGTATCCCGATATTATATCTCTAGGGGAATTGTTAGTAGAGATAATGCGAAACAAAAAAGATATCCCTCATGGAGAGATTGGAGCAATTTATAGAGGTCCATTCCCAAGTGGAGCACCTGCAATTTTTATTGATACTGCCGCTCGTATGGGAAAGCCATTTAATTTTTCTACGGGATTTATTGGAGTTATTGGAAAAGATGAATTTGGTAGTTGTATTATAGAAAAATTAATTTATGATAATATAGATACTTCTCAAATCAGAATTAACGATGAGCTAACAACAGGAATTGCATTCAATCAATACAATTCTGATGGTTCTCGTAAATTTATATTTGCACAAGGAGCTGCAGGAGAAACTTCAGAAATCGATGTTAAAAGAGAATATTTTAAGAATATAAAAAATCTCCACATAATGGGAAGTGCTCTTTCAATTAGTAAAACATCACGAGATGCATGTTATAAAGCAATAAAATTAGCAATAGAAAACAATCCTAAAGTAATAATTTCATTTGATCCAAATCTTCGGCCTGAAATGTTAGATTTAGAAACTATTTTAGAAATAAGCAAACCTGTTTTGAAAAAAACCGAAATTTTACTCCCCAGTGGAGAAGAAGCTGAAAATTTAGCTGAAGTAAAAGGTTATAAAGAAGCATGTCAAAAGTTGCTTGAAATGGGACCAAAAGTTATTGCTTGTAAACAAGGTAGAAAAGGCTGTACAATTTACACTGCAGATGAATTTGAGGGTTTAGATGTGAGAGGCTATGAAGTAGTTGAAAAAGATCCTACTGGAGCAGGAGATTGTTTTGGAGGCGCATTTATCATAGGTTATTTAGCTGGGTGGGACTTACAAAAAACGGCAACATTTGCGAATGCTGTTGGTGCGTTAAAGGTTACAAATTTTGGACCTATGCCTAATACCTCATATGAAGAGGTTATCGCATTAATTAAGGATAGTGTAAATAGTAATAATTTGCGATAAATTAATATAATGAAGATCTCTATCAGAATTGTGAAAAGGTGAGGTTATAGTATCTGTTTAAACGAGAATCGTAGATAAAGCTTTAGCGATATCTTTCAATCAATTCAAAAGATACTTTAATGATGAGTTGTATTTCTTAAGAATGTCCAAATTATCATCTACCCCATGATCATATATAAATTTATTTATTGTTTTCGCCCCAACATCAAAATAAAAAAAAAGAAAAATCAAAATTTAAATATCTTTAATTTTAATATTTCATAAGGTAATTTTAAGAAGTGTATAAGTTAATGATTGATTATTTAAATCGACACTTGTTTAAGCAAAAATTTTATTTTTGCAGAAATTAAATAAACTTTCAAATTCTTATTCTATATGAGGTATTAATTATAATAATCCAATATTCATAAAATGACTGACGAATTTAAAGGCGAAGAGAAGGAAAGCAAAACGGAAAAGGAAGTCGATAGAGTAGATAAGGAATACTTATCGAAAGCTAAAAATTCAAGGGACTTAATCGACAAAGAATTAAGAAAATTCGAAAATAGTATAGAAAATATATCAGAAACGATAACAAATGGAGAAATTGCAGAAGAAAAGGAAGTTGAGAAGAAACCTATAGAAAAACTTAGCGAAGAATTAAAAGAAGCCCAAATAAAACTAGATAATATTAAAAAAAGGATTGATGATAAAGAAGAATATCTTAGTGCTATTGAAGAAACAATTGGACAGCTTGAGGAGAAATATAATCGAAAAACTGAGGAGATGAATAATCTTGAAGAAAGACTGAAAATTACTACAGAAAGCAAAGAAAATTTAGAACAAGAGTATATGGAACTTCTGAAAAACAATGAACAATTAGTAAAAACTTACGAGACAAGGCAAGTAGATCTCATAGTATTAACGGACTCAATAAAAGAAAAAATTAATACTCAAGAAGATCTTCGCAAAAAAATTTCAAAACTTAATCAAGAGATCCAATCTAAGGAGGATTTACTTACAAAACAAAGGGAAGAAGCCGAAGCATTAGAAAAAAAATTGAAAAGTCAACGTGCTGAAAATGAAACTTTAAAGGTTTCAATTAGCAAGAATAAAATAGAATTAGATCATTCTAATTCAGAAATTGAAGCAAAAGAAGAGGAAAAAAATCTTTTAACTGAACAAATAGATAAAAAGGAAAGTAGGATTAAAGAGATCGAATTAAAACTTGAAGAATATAAAGAAGGTTTTCCAGAAATGGAAAAACAACGGGGTACATATGAGGAACTCCTTGCTAAATATAAGGTACAATTAACTGATAAACAACAAAAATTAATTGAAATTGAATCTCGAATTCAAGAATTGAATGATAATGCAAATAATCTGATCGAACAAATTATCTCAAAAGAGAATCTAATAGAAGTTAATGAAAAAAGAATAGCAGATTTGAAAAAAGATATTGAGATTTCAAATACAGAGTACATTGAACGAGAAGAAAGGTTAGAAGCATTAACCGAAAAATTGAAACATATGGAAACTGAACATGAGAAATTAAGTAAAGCAAAAGAAGCAATTGAATCTAGCACCAATGACTCGAGAACAATTCTACAAAAATTAAAATTAGAATTAGAAAGCCAAGAAAAAGAAATTAGAGATAAAGAAAGTAGAATACATAGGTTAGAAGTCTTATCCGCTATTTACCGAGCTTCTAAGTTTTTTGGGGGGATTTTAATAGGGATTGGTGTTTTTTTTATAATTTGGTCATTAGGTGTGTTTTATAGATTTATTTATTTTGGAAATGCAAATAGTGATATTATGGGCTTATTCCTACTAATTGGAGCTATTTTAGCAATTATCTCAGGGATATTTCATTTGGAAAAGTCATGAAATTCATTTAGCTAATTAGAATTTTTGATAAAAATTTAGAGTGATTTTATTGACTGAAAAAGACAAAGAAAAGCTACTTCCAACTCGACATGTAGGACTTTTATCGGGAATTTTATATGGAATTGGGTGTGGTATTGGCGGTTCAATTTTTATCTTACTTGGATCAGCAATAGAAGGAGCTAAATCAGGTGTTATAATTAGTCTAGTTTTAGGAGGTATATTAATATTTATTACAGCTCTGAATTATAGTGAATTATCTACTAGTTTACCAATATCGGGAGGGGCTTATAACTTTAGTAAGGAGGCACTAGGAGGTTTTTTAGCCTTTATCATTGGTTTTTTTTTATGGATTGCTAATATAACAACTTTTTCATTTTCTGCACAAGCTTTTACTGTTGTAATAGAAGCCTTTTTTCCTGGAACATTTATGCAATACTTATCTATCCCAATATCAGTTTTATCTATTTTATTTACTGCTATAGTTATGTTTCGAACACAAAAAGTAGCCTTGAGAACTCTTGTATCACTAACAATAATTTTATTAATTATAATTGGTTTTTTTATTTTTGCAGGTTTCGTTATCGCTCCAACTACTAATCCATCAAACTATGATCCAGAGTTCTTAGTTTCTGAAACAAATTTCTTTGTTATAATTTTTTGGTTTTCGTCCTTATTTATTTTTTTTACAAGTATTACTTCAAATCTAGCTTACTTGAATGCTGATTTGAAAACTCCCTCAAAAAGTATTCCAAAAACTAATATTTTTGCAATTCTAATAACTTTAATCATATATTTATCCATGACTATTGTTGTAATGATAAATATCGGCTCTTATTCATTAGATTTTGTAAAAAATTCTCCTATCTTATTGGCATATGTAATGAATGATATATTGGGGCCTCCTGGATATTTATTAATGGGTATTGCAGCAACAATATCAATATTTATAGCAATGAATGCTGCTTTAGGTTCTGCTGTAGCCGTAATGTATGCTTTAGCAAGAGATCATTATATATCGAAAAGTTTTTTAAAGGTAAGTAAAAAAACTAAAGTACCTACTTTAGTTACAGTAGTAACAACAACTATTGCTATATTTTTTACAGTCTTTGCAATCACATTTGCAAATATCGGATTTACAGCAAATATAACCACATTTATTTATTTCTTTGGATTAGCTTTCGTAAATTTTGCAGCTGTTATCCTACGATATAAAAGAAAGGAATTAGATCGTCCCTTTAAGGCACCTTTCTTTCCCTATTTACCCGTGATTGTTGGATCTACTTGTTTAGTATTGAGCTTTGTGTTAAATCCTAATGCTATTCTTCTTGGTTTAATTATATTGTTTATTGGAATTACTTATTATTTGTTAACAATAGCAGATCGTCATTCAGTTATTTTGACTTTAGCAGGATTGAAATTTTTCGCTATTTTTCTTGTTGGATTTTTTATTTGGTTTTTAAACAATTACAGTGTGTTAGATTCACCGATAATTGGATTTAATTCAATATTTTCCTATGTATTATTACGAATCTTAATTGCTTTAGGTATTTTTGCTATTGCTACTATCTTTTTTGACATTTTTTCACTCAAAGAAATCATATATTTCTTCATAAGAAGAGTTAATAAAAAAGAAGTAGCTATTAATGTTGGAATTGGCCGAATAATTGAGCTGAAAAAAAGCAAAGCAAAATTAATTTATAATATAAACATAATTATTAGTATAATTCAAATTTGTTCTTCAATTTTTATCTTTATCTTAGTCTCCTTATTTGCTGTTGATATAATATCAATAGATTCAATTACTTTTGGTACCGTTGTTTTGCCCCAAGCGACAGCAGAATACTTATTTAGTGCGATTTTAATCTTTCTTGGAACAACCTTATTATTTAGTGGTTTATTTAGTCTTCACTTAAATAAGGAAACAAAAAACCTAGGAGTATAAATGGATATCTCTTCCTTTTTATAATTAATTTATTAAGAGAATAGTTTTTTCATGAAATTTCCGAAACTAAATCTACATATACATTCATACTACTCAGATGGTAAACAAACCATTAAACAAATTGTAAAAAAATCTATCAAGTTAAATTTAGAGTATATAGCAATAACAGATCATCTCACAAACTCGTGGAAAAAATGGGTTTCAACTCTAAATAACATTGAAAATATATCGGCTTATCTCGATGAAATTTCCAATTGTCAAGCCTACTTAACTGAAAATAATATAAAACTAGTAGTTTTAAAAGGAATTGAAATAGATCTTGCTAGTTCAGAACAATATATTAAGAAAAGCATAGAAATTAATGAGTTTGATTTAATCTTATTTGAATATCTCCAAAACTTTGAATCTATAGCTTTTATTGAAAATATCATTAATTATTGGAAAAGCCAGATTAGTGATCCAATTAAATTTCCAATCTTAGGATTAGCACACTTTGATCCTTCATACTTTATGCTAGGAAACCTTAATCCTTTCATGAATTTTCTCAAAAAACATAATATATATTTTGAATTCAATTCTAGTTATCCTTCATTTTATTCTCCTCGATATGAAAGATTTTTTGAAAAATTAAGAGAATATAAAATTCCTATAGCTATTGGATGTGATTCTCATACCCTGAAAACGATAGATAATTTCGAAGAACCTCTTGAAATGATTCAATACTATAATCTTGAAAAGAATTTAGAAATGATTATTGAAATTTTAGAATTTAGACATAAAAAGAATTAAAAATTCAGTATCGTTTTTAGGTTCATTATAGAATGTCTTGATAATAATTTCATTATTGGGAATTTTGATATATATAATTAAGATAATGCTTGAAAGCTTTTTCAAATGCTACGTCTAATATGATTTCGTTTTTTGATTTTGGGTGTTTTAACATTCTTTTTAAAATTTTATTCCCATGATAGAATATCTCTTTAACAGCGTTTAACCGTTTTGCGATAGAAAATGTCATAATATCGGCGATGGTGTTATTGCTTTTTATCTGCCAATCTCTTAGAGCATTCCACACAATGCCCTTCATAGAGGTTTCTGGAATTTGGATAATCATACACAAAACAGCAGATATTTCATCAATTAAACTAGATTGTTCTGACGTACATTCTACTTTTCCATAACCACTTCCAGTATTTTTTAAAGCTTTCATATCGAAATTAATAGTGTATGATAAAATGTTTCTTAACCTCTGTTGTGCTATTTAAAATATCAATTATTTTTTATTTAAACCTTGATTTAAGCAGAAGATTATAAGGGTTTATATGGTCTCTTCTCCTTGCTGATACACATTATCTAGCGATTTTTTATACAATTCTATATATTTAAAATCCTCCATTTAATGTGAATGAAAAGAAGAAGATTTTAATTTACAAAGGTAGAAATATGTAAATATGAGTAATAGCAAAGGTAAAGCTAGCCATAAACAGTTTTTCTCCTATTTTAAATATATGATTTTTATTTTATTATTTGTCGAAATTCTTGATACATACACAACGAATTATCTAAATGTTGTAGTTTCTGATATCTCATCAGAATTTCTTGTAGAAATCTCCTTATTTCAAATCTTTGTAGCTATTGCAACTTTGGGAATGTATTGTGTATTTCTAAATCAATATCTAGCTGATAAAATAGGTAGAAAGTTCCTCTTAGTATTTACTGTTTTTGGAATGGGTATTTCCTCACTTTTCATTACTTTCTCAACTAATATTATAATTTATACTGTATTTTTGTTTTTGTTGTATTTTTTCTTTAATTCAGATATTTGGGTAATATATATTAATGAAGAAAGTCCCGCTGACAAAAGAGCTTTATATACTAACTTAGTTTTAGTTGGAGGAGTAATTGGAGCTCTGTTAATACCCGTCTTTCATGATATTGCTTCATTAATTAATTGGAGAGTAATGACATATTTCGCTATCTTATTAGGAATTCCATTGAGTATCATAATCTTTTTTACCTTTAGAGAAACTTCAAAATATTTGGAAATAAAGGAGAATAAGCCTATAGTAAAAGAGAGACGTAAAATCTTTAAACAAAATCTCCAAACAATATTTAAGTCAACTAGAAGAAAAGAATTCTTAATAATTTTGATTATAAGTCTCATAATTGGATTGAATAATCTTTTTATTCTGGTAGGAGAGGATTTTTTATCTGATAGTTTTACAACTGAAGATGTTGATACTATAGTTTGGATAATGGGGATTGCTTCTATTATCGGGTATTTAATTACAGGATTATTAGCCGACAGAATTGGAAGAAAACCGTTATGTTACCTCTATTCAATTATATTTCCTATTTCTATGTTAATTATAGTTCTTGGAGTAAATTTGACTGAAGGAGCCTTGATAATAGTAATGTTAGGGGCTGGTTTGGCTAACTTATCATTCTGGGGCTTAAGAATATTAATTAGTATTATGGCTTTAGAAATAATTCCCACTCAAACCAGGGGAACTGGTGCAGGATTGAAAACCTTAACAAGTTCAGCGGGAATAACAGTTGGACTAATTTTAAGTAGTATTATCACCTTTAGTCAAGGATTAGCAGTTTCTTTTTTAACTTTTAGTTTGCTATTTTTTGTAGTTTTCTTCTTAATTTTAGTATTTTTAAGAGAGACAAAGGGAGTTAATTTGAGTGATATTGAATAGGCTCAAGAAAATGGAAATACCAAGAGATTGAGATCTTCAATTTACTTTATTTAATCACGAATCTGGAAAGTTTCTGTTTTTTGTGGGCTTTTCTGAAGGGCCAATTAGATTTCATTCTGATATTTAGAAGAAAGTTACTTACCCTGTCCTTCATGTTGACATATTATTTACTTCTTGTTTTAATAAAATCCAAAAGTTAGGAATCAAAAATGTCGTAAGACCGCAATTATGTGCATACTGCGGTATTAATAATCCAAAAGAAGATCTAGATCTCAAGGAAAGTATTACTGTGTGGATTGGTCCATTTTTAGGAAAGAATAAAGTCATGTGCGAAGACTGTTGTAATTATTTTACAAGAAAATTAATTAGAGATAAAAATTAACTAATCCTTTCATTTTAATCTATAAAGCTTTTTACCCTCATCAGAAACCATTTCAACTATTCCCTCTCGTTCTAACAGCATTAATTTCAATTGCACATACAAGTGATCTATACGGTGTTTAGCTTCTTTTATATTAGATATTATTTCATTTACACTTTGAAATTGTGTGCTTAATGAATTTAAAATACTTTCCTTTGTGACTGTTTCAAGGTCTAAGTTACTATTCTTATCTTTTTTCATATACAACATTATAAGAAAGAATTATTTAATAAATTAAATCATTTAATAATTTAAATATTGAAATTTTAGTCTTTTATCTAATTGATCAACTAAATAGAATTCTATCTGCAAGATAATTAAACTCATATAATTATAATGAATCATGAACCCGAAAAAAATAGTTAAACAACTAATATTTTTTGCGAAGCGGGAGTTTAAGGAAAAGAAACCTCTTGCTGTCGAAGTACTAAGAGTCAAAAGTGAGCAGTTTCTTAGCAAAGGTGGACCATTAAAGGAATTAAGTATAAAAAGGGTGGTGGGAGCTTTATATTTAGTGCTGGTGGAGTATAAAGAAGAGATAAGAATATACTATTATTCCAGAAATGGGGAGCTTATAGAAACTAAAAATATTGAGATTGACTCAAAATTGCTAAAAGATCTACAAAAGTCTACTATACGTGAGTTTCATATTCCTTCTAAAAATTAGTTAATGGGGAGATTGACCCATCTCGGAAGTTGGGATTCTGAGAGCTATGATGAAATTTTTCCAAAAAGAATTTATAAACTTATTAACGGAAGTCCTTTTAATTTCACTAAAGATGAGCTGGAAGCTTTAATTGAAGCACTTGAGTGCGCTCTTAAGAAAGTTCCAATATCTGATTTTTATGGTGTCTACCATCATGATCTCGGCAAGACTTTGATGGGCGTTCGCTTTGGTGTTTCATTTATAGTCGAAATGGGCTATGAATATGATGAGATCGATATTGAATTTTATTTGGATGAAGTGGAAGTCTTTAAAGATAAATTTTTTGATGTATATAGCAAATTAGGCCGAAAGTGATTTTAGCTTAATTTGTTGAGTAATTATTCGATTAAATTCTTAGCACAAAAATCTTTTTAAATTCAATTCTTTTTATGATTTTTATGGAATTTGAAGAAAAAATTAATTTAGCTGCAAAATGGATAGCTGAATCAGAACGATTAGTTGTTTTTACTGGTGCAGGTATCTCCACTGGAAGCGGATTACCTGATTTTAGAGGTCCAGATGGTGTATGGACTCGACGTGACAAGGGTTTACCACCCCCTAAACCTAAAGTGGCTTATGATCAAATAAAACCAAATCCAAATCATTATGCAATTGTAGAGCTGATGAAAATGGGTAAGTTGGATTACCTAATTTCTCAAAACGTGGATGGGCTTCATGCTAAATCCGGAATTCCTTTTGAAAAATTAGCAGAACTTCATGGTAATCAATTTTTTATGAAGTGTTTATCATGTAATAAAAAAATGTTATTTGAGGAAGCAGGTTGGGACAAAGGCATATGGGGTCCAGGGTATAGAACTTATCCCATTCGAGAAGGTCAACCAACATGTCCTTACTGTGGTGGGCGAATAATATCAAGTATTGTAAATTTTGGTGACAACCTTCCATACAACGAACTTAAAGAGTCAGAAATTCGATCAGGAAAGGCGGATGTGTTTTTTGTAATTGGTTCATCTTTAGTGGTATCACCTGCTATGTATATGCCGGAAATTGCAAAAGAAAATGGTGCTAAACTAATAATTC
Source organism: Promethearchaeota archaeon (assembly GCA_048941185.1). Lineage (GTDB taxonomy): Archaea > Asgardarchaeota > Lokiarchaeia > Sigyniarchaeales > SOKP01 > Loki-b32. Next base: position 35,082 of record JBHLNW010000010.1, on the reverse strand, counting down.
TTAATAAAGGAGTTACACCACTAGATTTCATAGCAGATATAAGATTTGATAATAAAATTGAAGATGTGCTTCCCCCGATAATGGAAAAGGTAAAAGAAACTTTAAAAAAAAGTTAAAATGTTGAAGGATCAATTTAGTTATTAAATTAAAGATCAATTTATTTTACTATTGCATATATATCTTTATTTCTATCAAATTCTTTTAAAATTCTTCTACCCTCTTTGTTAGATAAGGATAGATTAATCTCACTTTTTCTACTTAATGAACCAGTAAAAATTTCTTCTTGATTAGAAAAAATTGTTACGTTCTGACTAGCATATTCTGGAGCTGCTTTTAGAATTATTCTATCTTTCATTACTTCTATTTCGACTTCAATTCTTTCCGTTTTAGATTTTTTTTTACCATATTTGGATAACTCCATAAATTGAATAGATTTATCCTTTTGTTTTTTAGGTCTTATAGGATTTATTACTATATCCTGACCAAATGAATAGATTTCATATTCTAATTGCCTAGTTTTATAATCCCTCACTTCAACAACAGGTCTCGCTAGATCTCTGTCTCTAAATCCTGAGGGAACTTTAACTGTCATTTTAATTATTAGCACGCTTGAAATATCTCCACCCTCTATAAAAATAATTGTATCTATTATGGAAGGCAACATACCAAGTTCTATACGACCAATAAATCTTTGAATACCATCTATCGCTGACGATGAATGAACTACACCAACCATACCTACTCCTGATAATCGGAAATCTGAGTAAACCTCAAAATCTTTTGTCGTTCTTACCTCATCAAAAATAGTAAAATCAGGTCTCACAAGCAAAAGAATATCTGCTGAATTCTCTAGACTTCCTTCTAATTTAGTATATTGAGTTATTTCAGGGTCCACTTGTAAATCTCTTACACTTTCAAGTGTTTTAATCACTTTATCTTGACTCAAATAATAATTCGCTAAAGCTGCTGAAAATGTTGACTTTCCTGCTCCCGGTGGACCTGCTACAAGAATTCCTTCTGCTTTTTGTAATCTTTTCTGTAATCTGTTATCGATTGAATAATCTGATAAACTTAAACTTACCAAAGGTCTTACTGCTGTTATTTCTACATCATTGGAAAAGGGGGGTCGAGTAATTACTATTCTAAACTCACGTAGCTGTGCTACAACAGCACCTTCTCTTTCAATTTCTATAAAAGAATGTTGATCAGCTCGCACATTCTCAATAATTTCAAGAGCTATATCTTCAATCATTTGCGGATTTAAAGGTTCTTCACTAATTTTTTCAAGATGCCAACGCCCAGGAGCACCTTTCTTGGCATAAGGGGGTAAATTTCTTTTGAGATGAACACTCATTGTAGTCTCATCAAAAAATTCTAATAGTTTTAAAGAAAGAGGTTGTTTTTCTCTTAGAATTTTTTTATCCCATGTAAATAATACATCTAAACCCTCAAATACACCAACATCTCCTTGAATTCTGTCTGAAGTGATCAAGGTTGCACCATTTTCTAATGCAGATTCTCTAATTAATGCGTCTAACTCTCCACCAGGAGCCATTTTAATCTCATCTCTAGTTGGTCTTTTTCCTATGACATGAAGAGTTATCACAGCTTCATCATGAAGCTTTCTTAATTGTTTTAAAACATTTAGACCAAAGAAGCCAATTTCCTTCTGAATATTAGTTCGATATTCAACTTCAGCGATAACAACATTTGATATAAAAATTTCTGGATTTTCACCCAATTCTCCATTCTCAATTAAATTAAGAATCTGTCCATCAAAAATTACTGAAGTATCACAAGAAAACTTATCGCTCATCTACATCCTCTCCTATACTTAAAATCTGGAACTTTTTAACACTGTAATAAATAGGTTTACTCAATCTATCTACAGTTGCAACAATTAAATCCTTTCGGGAACTCATAGCTACTCTTGACATCTTATCTAAATCTCTTAATTCAATAGGATCACCTTCAAATACTGGAAATATCAAAAACCTCGCTGAATCTTTTTCAAAATCAGCCCCTCTCTTATACACTCGAAAATCTATCCCATCTCCATAACCTGAACGGACAATATATCCTCTTTTTCTTAAATCCATGTAAATAATGTACTTTTGCCAGAGCCTTTCATCATATCGAGTGAAATACGTCAATAGACTCTCAAAATCATATAATTGATTGTTCTTATCATTATGTTCCCATAATAATATTCGATTCCTTTCACATAGAAGCAATACTTCTATTGAGTCTAAAATGAGAACTTTTTGGCCATCATTCTTTGTTTCTAAAGTACCAATATAGGAGGTATTATAAAATTCTTCAATTGCTTTATTATTTGAAATTATGACCTTGTCTTGTTCGATGATCCCTTCTAATTGAATTTTCTCAGTTTTTTCAGCTAAATCTTCTGACATATAACATTTAATAAGAATTATTAATAATTAATGAATTTTTATGTGTAGTTTTCTCTATTATTAAATTAAGTATTAGAAAAATATAAAGCATAGGTAGAAACTTTGATATACTCATGTTTAAAATTCTTGTTTAAAATTGCAATTAAATCATTTACATTCTCTGAAATCAATCTAAATTTTTTTTCTGTCTCTTTTAGATTTTAATCTAGAAGAAATTTTTCAGTGATATCTGTTACTGTTCCTTCTACAAACATATTATCTCCCTCTTTAATTAAATGGGAATTAATTTGTAGGTAAAGTATGGATCCATCAGGCTTCTTAATACTCACAACAAAATCTTTTACAAATCCTTTTTCCTATAATGTTTCATAATATTTTTTCTGTAAATCAGTGTCAGAGAAAAACTGGGAAGTAGAGATCCAGTTAAGCTTATTGATGGATTTAAACCTAAGATTCTATTAAGAGCAGTATTATGAATTAATAATTCACCTTTAAGTTCTCCTTTAAAATATATCACATCTAAATTGCTAATTATCTCTTGAAATTTTTCTTTAGAGATTTCTGTAAAAACCTTTTTATTAGCCAAAAATCATTTTCCTCGCTATTTTTAAAAAGATAAATCTTGTTAGGAATTAATTTTTAATATCTATAATAGATATTATACATCTTTTTTTTTAATTTGGCAAGTTTTATGTTTATATTTTAAAATATCATAGATTTATATAATTATGAAAGAAATGCTTGATAAGTTATTATTAAAGTTGAAAAATTCCACAAGAATTGTTTTTATGGGTATCGGAGAAGAAAAATTGAGTGATGATGGAGTAGGTCCTTATATTATAAGTGAGCTATTAGCATATTCAAACGAGAAATGCTTGTTTATCAATGCTGGAATTGATCCTATTAGCAGAATTGACGATGTTATAGAATTTCAACCCTCACATCTTATACTTTTTGATACCTGTAATTTAAATAAACCTCCTGGAACTGTCGCTTTAATTGAACGAGGAAATATCCAAGAATTAGTTCCCATCTCATCGCATACTATTCCAATCCATATAGTTGTTGATTTGCTTATTGAAAAATTAACAGACCTACACATTTTTATGATTGGAATTGTACCAGAAAGTCTTGAAGGTTTTTCAAAGCTGAACTTATATAAAGAAGATGAATTTTCGCTAGAGGAGCGGAGTGAAAACGAAGATCTTCCTTTTTTTGAATTCAACCTCACAGATACTATCCAAAAAGTAGCTGATCAAATCATTGAAATAATTAAGAATATTATTCTGAAATTGTAAATATTATACTTTATCCTCTGAGATTTTTGTAATATAATCTGTAATAATCTCAATAGTTTTCGAGAAGTATTCAATTTCTTCAGGATTTAAATCCTTCTTCAACTTCTCTAAAAATCCAATTACTTTATCTGCTTCTCTAATTTTTCTAATATGATCGGAACCTTTTCTATTTAAAGAACCGCCCCATGCCATGTTTATCAATTTTTCAAAATTATATCCTTGATTATATTAAACAAACATACTGTTTAATACTATTTATTGCGTCATATTTTCTCCAACATCGACAAAATTATATCCCAATTTATTATTAAACAAATAATATGCATTTAAATATATGATCTGCGTATTAAATTTCTAAGAATATATTTTTATGAATTCTAAAATATCTAGGATAACAGTTTAAAAATAAGTTGTTCTATAATTTTAGTTGGAAATTCCAGATAAGAATAAGTAATTAAAATGATCAATGAATTAATGATTATAAATGAGGCAGGAATCGCTCTCTTTTATCACAGTATCATAAATAATGATAATCTAGACGATCAACAATCTTTAGCAAGTTATTTTGATATAATATGTAAGTTTACAAAAGAAAGCTTTAAAGAAAGTTTAAAAACATTAGTTTTAGATAGTTTTCTCTTCTTCTTTTATACTCATAATTCTAATTATCACTTAGTTCTTAAATGTGAAAATATAGATTTTAATAAAAAAGTCTTAGAAAATATTTCTGAAACAATTATTTCTAGTTTTGTTAATGAATATAAAGACATTCTTAATAATTTTAATGGAGAGATATCGTGCTTTAAGCCTTTTTCTAAACAAATTATCCAAATTCTTAATACAGAATTTAAGGATTTTATGAAAACATCTTATTTAGAACATTAAAATGCATTATACAAAAAAAAGTTAAAGAAGAAGAGAAAAAATAGCCATGTATTTTTTCTCTTTATAACCCCGTGATAAATACGTTTCCTTGTTAGAAATTAATTAAACTCCACCAGCTTGAGTGGCCATTACGGTAATTACATCCTTCTTTGGATGAATACCAATTTTTGCAAACTTTAGTTGATCAGGTAAGACTTTTCCTTTAAAAATGAATTGAATAGCTAAAATTGGATTTAATTTATATTCACGCTGTACTGTTTTTTTAATTTCTGCGATTGAACTATTTGGATCTAATTCAATCAACTTTATAGCTTGATCCGGAGGGACTCCAGTTAACCTAAACCTATATTGGGTAATTTTTAATCACACCCCTTTCGAATGTTATAAACTGATTTTTATTAAATATTAATTGTCAGATTCATAAAATAAGGATTTTCGTTCAAGACCTCGAACTTTGGTTTAGTAGAGATAGAATATCTTTTCATTTTGAATTTAAGAATTTTTTAGTTGACTTAAATTAGATCTTAAAAGGTTCTGGGGGCCTTCCTGGCGGACTCGGAGGTCCTGGAGGATGAATAGGTCTTGGTTTTGGTATTGGAGGAGATGGAAAACGTCCAAGTCTATGTTCTATACTCGAAATACGTTCTTCAATTCTATCTAGTCTTTCTTCAATCTTTTTTACTCTGTTCAAAATATTAGGTTCTGTCATAATAATTTTTTTAAAAATATTACAAATTTGAATAAACTACCAAATCTCATATTAAAAGCATAGTTTTTAAAGCTTTACCTTTAATTCTGCCTAAGTAAACTAAAAATATAATTATTTGTATTTTAGTATACTATCAAACTAAGTTCAAGAAAAAAGTATAGTTTTTTATATTTATACGTTTATTAAACTATTATGGAAAGCTGGAATATCTCAAAAAAGTTAAAGATAGAACTATTAAAAAAATCCAGTAGTATTGAGGATAACAGTAGAAGAATATTATTTATCTTGAGAAACTTAGGGCCACAAAGATTTACTAATTTAATAAAGTATTCAAACTTAAGCAGATCTACTGTTTCTAAGTATCTCAATAACCATAGAAAAAATAACAACGTAGAACAAAGGATAGTTACTGATAAACAAACAAATAAACAATACCGTGCTTACATAATTACTGAGAGAGGAATAGAAAAACTAGGAGAAACACCATTAAAGCTAAAAGATGAATTATTTGTAGTAAATGAATTAAAAGAAAATGTTAGAAAGCTTGAGTATTTAATAGATTTTTATAAGGAAATAAACGTTGAAGCTCCTTTTATAATCCATATTGTAAGAATTATTTCTAAAATCGGAGATAATTTTTTTGAATTACATCAAGATCGAGATTTATACTTATCATTGTTCTATATTTTTTATAATTCAATTTTAGGTCAAGGAGCTTTTGCTAAAAATTACTGGCATTTTGATGAATCTAGTTCTCAAGCATTTGCTGGTTATAAATTAAATTTAGATCAATTTTGTGAAATATATAATGTTTCAATTGAAGCAATTAACTACTTGGCTAGGTCCAAGCTAATAAAAAATGATTTTGGATTTTATTTGATTAAACGCGAAAATAGCGATTTCTTCTTTCATGAGGAAGATTTAGTGGGAACTACAACATTAAGGCTTGTAAAAGATAAATTAATTGATGAAATCATCAATCTTCAAGAAGGCATTTATGATATGATATATGATCTGGATGTTATGGCTCGAGAATTAACTGACCAATTAAAAGAAATGGGTATAATATGGGCTGCTATTCAAGAGCAGTTTCAATTATTAGTATTGAATTTAATTATTAAAAATGCAATCGAAATGGGTTTTTTAGATATAGAAAGAAAGAAGTTTATGGAAGGAGTGGCTCAATCAAAAAATTTATCTTTATCAGAAGAGGGTAAGCTAATACAACGGGCTATTTTGAGTGGATCAAATATTGACTTGAATTTTAATATGGTTACTTTAATATCAGGTTAGTTTCCTTGCTGTAAAACAGCAACGATTATAAAAATAAGAATTTTCATCTCGCCAACATTTATAATAAAAGAAAATATAAATTTAGTTTAAGAATATTCTAACATCTTTTCAATTGGTATTATAGCTCGTTTAGCAATATTAGAGGGTACCTTAATCTCAAAAGCTTTATCATCTAAATTTTCTAAAATGTATTTAATTAATTCGAGATTATGTTTCTTCATATTATAACATATAAGTTTATCCTTTGCGAGATAGAATTTCTTGTCTGGAAAATCTTGAGCTAAACGTTCTAAAAGGCCAACTTCTGTTCCTATTATAAATTCATTAAATTCAGAAAAATAGTCTTTGACATAATTATACATCTGAGTTGTAGAACCTACATAATCAGATAACTCTCTTACTTCTCTTTTACATTCAGGATGAACAATAAGCTTTGCCTTCGGATATTGCTCTTTTATATGAATAATATCATCTTTAGTAATTTGAGAATGAACATAACAATGTCCCTTCTCAGGCATTTTTATTGTTTTTACCTTGGAGATTTCTTCAGCGTAATCCGCTAAGTTTGCGTCGGGGCCAAATAATACAGAATCAACTTTAAATTCGTGGCTAATTTTATCAACAATCTTTACAGTATTAGCAGAAGTACAGCATATATCAGACTCCGCTTTTACGGCTGCTGTCGTGTTAACATATACAACGACAGGAAGTTTAGGATTTTCTTTTCTAAAATCTCTAACCATTTCTGGAGTAAGAAAAGCAGCCATAGGGCAACAGGATTCAGGATTGGGAATTAATACATGTTTATCTTGATTGAATATTGAAGCAGTTTCAGCCATAAAATCTACTCCTGCAAAAATTATATATTCAGAGTTAGCTTTTTCTTTAGCTGTACGTGACAAACCAAGAGAATCTCCTAAAAAATCAGCGATTTCTTGAATTTCTATTGGCTGATAATAATGTGCTAAAATAGTTACATCACTATTTTTCTTTAAACCAAGAATTTCTTGTTGTAATTCTTTAACCGTCATTTTACAAAATAGAGAAATTAAACAGACTATATTATTAAAAGAATTAAATACAAATAAGTCCTTTTTTTATTAATATTAATATATTGAATTAAATAATAACTCCTTATTATGGAATTTATATATAACGAAGAATTTTGGTTTTTTAGTAGCTTTTTGAATGCTGAACTAGTCGATGGGAACAAAAAAAGCCAAGAACTTGAGGAACAAATAAAAAATCGCCTAAATAATTTGAAGAAAGAGGATATTTATTATAAAATTAGGAATGAGATTGGCGATGAGATTATTGATATGGCAAAAAATGTTTCATTAACATGCAAGTGGATACCCTATTTAGAGAATTTTCCATATGAGGATGAGAATAGCCAAAGAAAGTATGATACACTTGGATTTTTTCAATTTGATGTAGAATATTATAAGATTGATCCAGTAAAAAAAGAAAATATTAAATCAAGCTTTATACAACAGATACCACAGATTTTATTAGCATTTCTTAGGACTTATTCTAAAAAGGAAGAAAATAAAGGCATTATCTTCGATTTGGAGAGTCCTATTTTTGTATTTGTAACATCTAATAAAGTAAAACCAGAAAATATTGAATGGACGAAGGATAATATTAGTAAACACAAAAGAGAAATAGGATATTGGACAGAAATATATTCTGGGCAATGGGAAGATTATTCTGAGGCACTCTATGATAAACGTATTAAAAACAATTTATCTAATCGACTTTCTGAATTACATTTTATTCGAAGAAATTCTGGATTTATATATATGGCAAAAGAAAATTATGAAAATTTCTTTAATTCATACATGAAAGAATACGTTTTGAAACCGACCCCAAAAATGAGAACAGTATTGTTTGCATTAAGATTAATTAATGAATCACTTGACTTATTATTTTTAAAGGCACAATCAGAAGAGTTTAAGGACGTTGAAACTATTGAAAAAAAAATTAGAAATTTAAGATTTTTAAGGGGATTAATTCAAACAAATTTAAGTGTGATTTATAATGAATTGGATTATAACAGGAGACAACATTACACAACAGTGCTAAAACATCTGTTAAATGAATTTGAAATTGAAAGCATTGTAAAAAGAATTAATGAAAAATTCGATATTATTTATGATTCCATGCAGCAATTGTATCAAAAGAAAAATGAAGAAATTCAAAAGAGAACTGAAAAAGGACTTAATTTGCTAAATTTATTATTCGGTGCGGGAATTTTAGCAGATCTGGGGGGTGTAATCATGATTGCTTTTAGTTTACAAGAAAGTGATTTTGCTTCTGCATTACTAAATATAATAATTGCGACAATAATAACAGCAATTTTAGTGATTACAATAATTTTTAATATATATATGAGAATACAGGTTAAAAAAGTCAAAGTTAAACATGCCGTAGATGCGATTATAGAAGATAAAAAAGGAAATATAATCTTAATAAAACGCAAATATCCTCCATTTCAAGGATTCTATGCACTTCCTGGTGGTTTTATAGAGAAAGGTGAAAAGGCAAAACACGCTTTACTTAGAGAAATTAAGGAAGAAACAAATTTAGACGTAAGGATATTAGAAAAAATTGGTACTTTTGATGAAGAGGGACGTGACCCTAGAGGAAACGTTCATAGTACTGCTTACAGATGTATAGTTGAAGAAATATCCAATATGAGAAGTGGAGATGATTCAAAAGAAGTAGAAATTATACCAAAACAACGAATAAAAGATTTGGAATTGGCATTTGATCATAAAAAAATATTAAATGAAGCTAATATATTTGACTAATCCTTTTTTTTTTATTACATAAGTTCTTAATTTTAGTTTAATTCTAAAACTTCAAAACTTTATTTGGTAAAATTATGCCATTAATAATGCCGTGTCCAAAAACCGGAAGAACACCAGAAATTCATGAAACAGCATATATTTCCCCGACCGCTGTTATAATAGGTGATGTTATAATTGATGAATTGAGTAATGTCTGGTTTGGAGCAGTTCTTCGAGGTGATCAAGGGCCTATAAGGATTGGAAAAAGAACAAGTATTCAAGAAAACGTTACAATTCATATTGAAAAAGAAACATCAGTAATAATTGGCTCAAATTGCATAATCGGTCACCACGCAATGATTCATGGACCAGTAGAAATAGGAGATGGATGTCTGGTTGGAATCGGGAGCAATATTCTTCACAACACCAAGCTGAATGATGGGTCGATGATAGCTGCGGGAGCAGTAATTACTAATAAAGAAGTACCTTCTAAGGAATTGTGGGGTGGTGTTCCTGCCAAATTCCTAAAAAATTTGCCAGAAGAGGGAGAATTGATAGGTGAGAAAACAGCGGGTAATTATGTAAAACATGGTAAAGATTATAGGAAATTCTTTAGAGAAAATCCAGATTTCGCGAAATTTTAGTTCTTTCTCATTCTTTTATGATGAACATATACATTTCTCATTCTTTACAATATCAATAATGTTAAAGCTTAAATCTATAAGGTTCACCATGAGAATTTTGTTTTCCAAGTTCGGAAGCTCCAGTGCTGTTTTTATTACCTCTAGAGCTTCTAATGTTCCTAAAATTCCAGGAGTGACTCCTATTACTGGTAGAGGACCTTCATCAGGAATAGATTCAACATGTGAAAAAACACATTCATAACAGGCGCTCTTTTTAGGATTGATAGTAATGATTTGTCCATAAAAATCTTTTATTCCAGCGATAACACATCTTAAATTGTTTTCTATTGCAATTTTATTAACAAGAAATTTAGTTTGAAAATTATCAGAACAATCTACGATGAAATCATATTTAATTTCATTAAGATATTTTTTTATTGAATTTTCATCAATATAGTCCTTATAAGCATTTATCTTAAGATCTGAATTTAGTTTTTCCAAGATTTCTTTTGCAGATTTAACTTTATCCTTTCCAATATAAGCTTCATTATAAAGGATTTGTCTTTGTAAATTTGAAATATCTAAAATATCATTATCTACGATTGTTAATTCTTTAATTCCCGCAGCGGTAAGATATAACGCAAATGGCGACCCTAGACCTCCTGCTCCAATTTGGAGAACTTTGATTTTTGAAATAATTTCTTGTCCTTCTTCTCCAATAAAAGGAGAGATAATTTGTCTTGAATACCTTTTTTTTTGCTTTTCAGTTAAAATATTATATCACTTTTTGATTAATTTTTTAATATTATTTATACTTTCTTCAATTTCGATAAATACCAAGCCTAGATTTGCATTAAAGTCAATTAATGAAACCAAAATAGTTTTATCGTTTACATCTAAAATTATTAATTGATAATCTTGATATTGTACAGTTATATTTTTAATTTGATTTTTACTTAAGTTCAATGAAGCTGTTTCAATTGCTTCAAACATTGTTGCAGCTAAAGCACTCAGTTTTCTATCATCAATATCTCTTGGTAATCTTGAAGAAATTAATAGACCATTTCGATTTACAATAGCACTACCAATAATTTCACCAAAATTTTCCAATCTCTCGAGTTCTTTATTAAGATCGTTAAGTACTGCGCTATCCATTAAATATCATCTTAGGATATTAATTTCTTTATTAATATGAAAAAATACAAATTACCTTAAAAAACTTAAAATAATTTAATTATGGATTTTCCTATAGAAAGATTTTTTCTTTTTAAAATAAGTTTCTTTTTATACTACACTTTTACTTTTCTAGCGACTCTATAAAAAGATTTCTTTCCATTAAATGGAGCTGTTCTATTACGCCAACCAGGTTGTCTTAATGTTGCAGTGCGTCCGAATCCACAGTAGGCACAAAACCTTTTTCGACGGTGATATGAATGTCTTCCACATCGGCGACAGGTCTTATGGCTTGCTGCTTTATTCTTCTTCCCTTTACTTGGGGTTCCCTTTCCCATTTTTAATCCCTCAACTATTATATATCTTCAGATTCTTCTCTATGCATTAATTTTACTTCTTCATCTTGTACGAAGATTAATTTTTCCCTATCTTGTCCAACAAATATAATACTTGCGCCCCTTATCATTACAACTCCTAGGTCTTTTGAACGCTTTCCACCACGCCCAAAATATATCTCCTTAGCGTCTTTAACAATTAAATTCATATAGTTATCAAATCGAACTAATTTTCCTGTTAAATAAGTATTCCAGATCTTGAGTTTAATTCTCACAGATGGTTTTAATATTGCTTTACTAAGCGTTCTTGAAATTGTAGGTTGGGACATTGAAGTGAAATCTTCTTGAAATTATTCTTAATATAAGGATTAAATAGAAGGATTAAATAAATATTTTTTTAAATATTTCAAGATTTAGAAGTATAGCATTTTAAGATAATAAATTATTTTAGGTGGATTAAACATAAATAAAATTGCTTTATTTGATAGTGGAGTCGAAACACCCGAAGAGATTATTATTGCAGCGGATATGATTCCTGTAAGGCTATTTGGGGATCCTACCGTAGATATTAATAAAGCTAACGAACATATTCCCCCAAACCATTGCATTTGGGCGAAGAACCTTTTAGAACAAGCGATTAAGGGGTTTGATGATGAATTTAAAGGCATTATTGCCTCTCACGGTTGTGATTGTACTAATCGGGAATTTGATATTTGGTTAGAATGTGTAGATCTTGAGTTTTTCTACTTCTTAAACGCTCCATTAAAGCGAAATGAAGTAGCATTGAAATTTTTTATAGCGGATATAAAAGAATTGGTTATTCAATTAGAAGAAAAATTTAATGTTAGTATAACACTTGCCAAAATTGCAAAAGCTATAAAGTTAATGAACCAAATTAGGAATTTATTGAGGCTTATTTCAAATTATAGATCCAATTCGATTTTAAAAGGCTCTGATTTTCATTCTTTAGTAAGGAAAGTCCAGCAAATGGATAAAAATAAAGCATTAGAAATGCTCGAATTAAAATATAAAGAGTTAAAAACCCAGAGTCCACATTCATCGAATAAAATGAAAAAAGTCTTATTAACAGGGTCGGTAATAGATGATACAGAATTCATTAAATTTCTCGAAAACCTTGGCTTTCAAATTATAATAGATGATCTCTGTATAGGAACTAAATATTTTTGGGATGATGTTGATGAAACTGAAGAGCCTATCAAAGCTTTAGCAAAATATCATCTAAATAAACCTATATATTCAACAAAATTTCCTTCTTATAAACGATTTGAAATAATAGAGAAATTAGCTAAACAATTTAATGTAGATGGAATTATAAACATAGCTCAGAAATTTTGTGAACCAATTTTGTATGATCATCCCTATTTTAGCAAAAAGTTTAAAGAATTAGAAATTCCATATTTTTTTGTTGAGATAGAATATAATAGGGAATCCTATAATCAATTAACTACCAGATTTGAAGCATTTAAAGAAATTATTTAAAGGAGAGAAAAAAATGTCAGATACAAAAAAAACAGGAAAAATGCTTAATGCAACCAATAAATTAAAAAATGAAATGGGAAGACACTTTTTAGCGATTGAACAAGCTTATAGGGATGGTAAACCTACCGCTTGGGCTACCGCAGGTACTCCAGTCGAATTTTTATATTCAATGGATGTACAACCAATGTTGCCTGAAAATTCAGCAACAATTTCAGCAGCTTTAAAAAAATCTCAAGATTTTATAGAATTAGCAGAATCAGAAGGATTTTCTTATGATCTGTGTTCATATTTTAAGACTAACGTTGGAGCAGTATTAAGTAATGCCGATATGAGTGTTGGTGGAACAAGAAAACCAACTTTTATGTTATCCAGTGATGTAATTTGTGATACTCATGTTAACTGGTTTCAAGTACAAGCTGAAAGATTTAATGTTCCCCATTTCACAATAGATGTACCACATGTTGTAAGCAATACAACTAATAGACAACGTGAATACTATAAAAAATATATAATTGAACAACTTTGGGAGCTTTTAGATTTTATTGCAGAATTGACAGGTCATGAATATGATCCAGAAAAAGGAAGAGAAGTTGCTATAAACTCTTATAAATTGGGAAAAGTATGGCAAGATGTTTTTGAATTAAGGAAAAATATACCATGTCCAGTTTCGACTAGAGATACATTTGGGGGTTTATTTCCATTATTTACAATGACAGGATTAAAATCTCCTATAAAATTGTACCAAAGAATGTATCGTGAAGCAAATGAAAGAGTAAAAAATGGTATTGGTGCTTTAGAGCATGAAGATTACAGGTTAATGTTTGAAGGAATTCCATTTTGGTATAACTTAAAATTCTTTTCAAATTTAGAGCGTTGGAATGCTATTATCGTCTATGAACCGTATGTATATGCTTTTACTAAATATACTAATCCTAATATAACAAGAGAAACGGTTATTAATAATCCAGTAGAATCTATGGCTGAATTAGTTTTAAGTTTTTGGTACATATATGATTTAGAAACTCGGGTAAAAATGTTTAAAGAAACGGTAAGAGATTGGAAAGTTGATGGTGTTCTATTACATGACAACCTTTCATGTCGGCCAAATGCATGTGGAATGTATGATTTAAAGCGTAAATTGATGGAAGAAGCAGATATTCCTGCACTCGTCATAACAAGTGATATGAATGACCCGCGAAAAATGAATGATACACAAGTTCTTAATCAGATTGAAAGTTTCATTGAAATTCTTCGAGAAAGAAAAAAAAAATAATCTTTTAATTAGCAATTTTAACATTAGCATTAGGGGTCATTATCAAATAATTATCTCCAAGTCTTCCCATACTACCTCCATTTTCTCTTAGGAAAACCTTTAAATCCTCGATACATCTCTTAAGCTCTGAAACATCAACGTATTCTAACACTTCTTTCGCGTTAATGATTAAAATTTTTCTTTTGAGTAACTGATTTTTTATATCTTCCACCTGGTTAAGATTAGTAAAATCATATTTTCTTATAATAAAACTCTGAAGTAAAGAAGAATATTCTTTAGAAAATCCCATTATTTCTTGTGGTGAACCCAGAAGCTCATCATTTTCTTTCTTTCCCCAAAATTTGCCCATACATCTAACCTCGATATGCTTTCCTATATAAGATTGATCATTCTTATATTCACTCTTATAATAATTTCTAAGAATCATAAATTGAAGAAATATGCAGATGAATATCAGAATAATACCTAGAAAACATTGGATATTGGGAAAAGTTTAAAATATAGATCTAAAATAAAGATAACATATGGATCTTGTTAAAAGTGATTTTATCGAATTCATTAAACAGAGGAAAAGCTCTAGAAGTTTTATTTATCAAAAAATTGCAAAAGAAACGATACTAAATATTTTAGAATGTGCTAGATGGGCACCTTCTGGAAATAATAGCCAGCCATGGAGAGTTTGCATAGTTATCCATCCTACTGTTAAAAGAATGCTTTCTGAACTTTCTAAATATGGAGGAATTATTGAAGATGCTTATGTTAATTTAGTAATATTTTTGGATCTTGAAAGAGGATTCAATAGAGTAAAAGATCTTCAAGCAATTGGGGCATTCATAGAAAATATATTATTAGGGGTTCATGCTCAAAAAGAATTAGGAGCTGTGTGGATTGGTGAAATTCTTGCTCGAAAGGAAGAAGTTAACGAAATCTTTAAATTTTCAAATGATAAATTTGAATTAATGGGGATTATAGCAATTGGGATAGTAGATGAGGCTCGTGAAAAGGCAAGTGAAAAAGAAAGAAAGCGACGCCCCTTAGATGAGTTTATCGACTGGTATTAATAATTTTTCTAAAAAATCTGAATATTTCCTCAATTCTTTTTCTTATTTTCTACAGATTCTACTAAATAAGGATTTAGAAACCTTATGCCGAGAATAAAAAATGATATTAATGACCATTCTACTATAATCGAAATTATAAAAGGTAGTTGTGCATTAATATCGTATACAAAACCTCCAAATAATGGGCCAATAATCATTCCAATAGATTCAAAGAGTGTAATTAAACCGAAGATCTTTCCACGGTGTTTAATTGAAACACGACTAAGGAAATTAACGAAAATGAAACCAGTCATAAGCATAATTGTATTATCAATAATAAGTAAGCTACCAAAAATCCATAAATTCCCTGAATTTATGATCATCCAAGTTACAATTCCACCCAGAAAACTGGCAATTGATATAGCTAAATATGGATTAGCTTTATCTGCTACTGTTCCTAATTTTGGTGCGATAAGTGCACCTATTACTGATGTTGGGAGATAAAACCATGCTACTAGTCCAGCATTGTCATTAATATATTCAAGGACATACGGTTGGATATAGGGGCGATAAAACCCCACATTAATAGAGCTTAAAAAAAGTCCAGAAAATACAAGAATAATTCCTAAAATATAGTGATGAGTTGAAGCTGGTTTTGATGAGACAATGCTCGAATCATATTTTTGCTCTAATAATGTTTCATTAACATCTTCTGGATAGATGAATTTTTTGTTTTCGTCTACTTTACGTGAAAATTGAATTCCCGCATAAAAATTAGCCATACCATATAATGGAATCGCACTATATATTATAAAATCATTAAGTGGAGTAAATGCGTTTGCTAAACTAAAGATAGTAAATCCAATAATCGTTCCAAGTACCATCCCCACACCTAAGGCGAACCTTCTTCTACCAAAGGCGGAAGAACGATGGTATTTAGATGACTTTTCCGAGATTATAGAATCCAATGGATTCCAAAAAATATATGCTCCCAAACCTAAAAGAAAACCACTTAAATACATCCCTAATAAAGACTGAAGTATAATAGCAATATAAAGTCCAAAATATGATAAACCTCTACCAAAAGAACCAATCATAACTAAAATTCGCTTAGAAAAACGATCGGTTAGATAACCTATAAAAATTGAACTAATTAAGCCTCCAAAAGTAATAAAAGAGAAAAATAAACCAAGATTAGGTGCAGGATAGTTTAGTACTTGTCTAATTAAGTAAGCCATAATGAATTCTATGAAAAAAAATCCAAGAGAATTCCAAACTATAATGTAAATTACTGAATTAAAATCTGAAGTGAATTTATGATGATGTGGCACTGATTGTGTTTTTCTATTCTTTAAAGGCAACCGCATATTTGTAAATAGGAAAAGAAAACAAAGAAATAAAAATTTGCGTTTGAAATTTAATTACTCAAATGATTAATCTGAAGTAGATTTATTACTCAATTATATTTTTCGTTTTCTTAAAATATCAGAAACACGATTTACATTATTATATAGCCATATAGAAGCAAGGAACTTATTATTAAAAGAAGGTTCTTATTTATAACCAAAAATGGATAATTGGAGAGAAAGTTTCTCCTAACCAATAATAAAAAATAACCCAATATTCATAAGTAAATCCAAGATATAAAAGAGCATATAAAAAGCCAAAAATAAATCCAAAAATTACATCAATAGGGTAATGTACTCCAAGAATTAATCTTGAAATTGCCATAATAATATCTAATATAACAAATACTGAGAGGATAATCCAAAAAAAGTCAATAAAGTAATAGGCAAAAACAAATCCAAAGAATAGTAGAAAAGTGACATGTCCAGAAGGGAACGATTGTTTTTCCGATTCTTTCATAATATAAGGAATTCTAATAAAGTCATCATGTTTTTTTACACCTTCCTTTTGAAGGGTAATAAATGGACGATTTCTCTTGATAATCTTATATCGTATTAAACTATGAATTATAATACTTTGTTCAAAACCACCTGTAAAAAGCACTAAAAGATAATAATCCTTAGTAATGTATCCATAAATAAACCAAACTAGCCAAACAAGCCCCCAGAAATATAAAGAACCAAGAAAACTGTACACTATAGCAAATTTTTTGATTCTTCTGCTAAAATCACTTTTATAAATAGTTAGAAAAGCCTTTTGATCCCATGCTTCTAGCTTTCCAAGGTATTCTGATAATGTTGACATGCCAAATTTAGTGGTATATTTTAAGCCAGAGTTTAGATATTTTACACAAATTGATATTTATATTTTATGCTATTCTTAATCATCTTGTTTGATTTTATTATTCCGAGTATAATTAGTATTATTTTGATGTTATGAAATATATCGAAAATTTCGTAGAAATTTAGAATCAAATGTTCATTTATCATCAAAAATGCAATAGTATTTTCTTGAAAGCATTTCAATTTTAAGAAGATCAATCGAATACTACTTATATGTAAAAATTGGTATGTAGAATCAACAATAAATTTTTATATTTGGATGGATTTTAAAGAAATAAAGTAATTAAACTTTAGATTTTCCAAATTCTTAATAAAAATATGAATGAAAATAACGCATTTTCAGAAGAAAATCTAAGAAAAATAGCAGCACAGAAAGTAAGTTTCAGATTTTCTGTGAAGATCCACCTCTATATTTTTATCCTAATTAATATATTGCTTGTCATTGTAAATATTTTCTCTACACCAGGGTTTTATTGGTTTCTTTTCCCCCTTTTCTCCTGGTTAATAGGACTTACTATGCACACTTTATCATATATTCTGTATGCTAGAGGAGTTTATCCCATGGCTAAACGTGGAGTAATATATCATCTAACTTCATATATTTTTGTAATGCTTTTCCTATTTATAATCAATTTTACAACACTTTCAGCTTATTATTGGGTTGTTTTTCCAGCAATTTTTTGGGGTGCAGCAATGATTTTGCATATAATGTTTTACATACAATATCTTAGTGGAAAAGCTGAGGAAGGTGGAAAATTTAAATCAAGAAAAGAGCGTGCTATTGAAAAAGAATTAATAAAAATGAGAAAAAAAGCAGGCAAAAAAAAATAGGATTAATTTAAAATGTGGTTAGGAAAATTTCTGGATCTCGAAGATGACATTGAAGAATTAAGATCTACTATTAAAAAGGAAATTATTAACGGTCTCCAGAAAAGTAAGCTTACTCCTCTTGAATTTACTATAATTGAGACAATCTTCAATAGTCAACAACTCTCTGGTTATGATTTAATCAAGAACTTAAATAGAAGCTTTGCTGGTACGTGGGAGGCGCAGTCTGGCACGATATATCCATTATTAAGAAAATTAGAAAAAGATGGATTCTTAAAAGCTAAAAAAGTAAAAAGTCCAATAGGACCTTTAAGAAAAGTTTATTCTTTAACTGAAGTAGGAGAAAAACTATTAAAATTTAAGGTTAATAAAAATTATTTTGAACAACTCAAATTTATTGAAAATTTCTTAGTAGAACTTTCTTCCATTTTTGTCCATTCATTTCCAAATGAAAAAAAGAAACAGAAATTGGAACAAATTAAACAAGCGTTAAATGAAACATTTAAAAATGTAATGCAAAATATTCCTCCAACTCTGGAATTTAAAATGATGTGTAGCAAGTGCGGATCTGAGATTGGTAGAGAAGTTGCATATTGTCCTACTTGTGGTGCATCTTTATTTGATGAAATAGAATAAAAATTGATTGAAGAAAAAATTAATTTTGAATTTAATTATTCAATTTCAATACCATATTTTCTGAATATTTTTTTAAGTTCTTCATCTGCTAAATGTTTTAAAATATCCTCTAAGGGAGCGATTATTTCATCTTTTTTTGTAGTACGGTTCTTACTTATCCTTCCTTCTCTCACTTCTAGGGCTGTTTGCGCCCATGAGTGCTCGTCATTAAATGTGAAAAGCACATCTTTATAAGCTCCTTCAGTCCCACCATCTCTAGCTAGGGGTTTTTCTTCAACAGAGATTTCAGGATCTTGTAAGTAACACCAGTCTAAGATGACCCATTCCAATTTTCTTTCGCTTTCTGGCCTATCTGCAAGATAAAGACAGTAGGCATGCCCACCGACCTCTGTGTCTGATGGAGCAAATACAGGATCAGCTATTACTTCTGCAGCTGCTACCTTTACTCGCCAACTTGGGATTCCAGCATTAATCAATAGGGCAGCAATCAGTATAGCACCATCCTCACAGTCTCCTATTTCAGCTTGGATACTCTCAAATGGAAATAACCAAAACTCTTCAATCTCTGCGGTTATATCATCATATTTATATTTTAGAAAATTACAAACGAAATTTTGGATTGCTAAAGCAGTTTCATTAGGATTCTCTTTCCTTAATCCCACTTGTGTTATTACATGCCATAGAATTGCATCATCTTTTTTAATAAAAGCCTTGACATCTACATCAATTTGTTTCTTATACGCTTCTGCTCTTAATGCCCTGCCAGTATAAATGATTGGAGCAGTTTCCCATTTGTTATTCCAATAATCTGGACCATATTCTCCATAATCTCCTTTAAATTCTTCAATAGGCACATAATCAATCTTAGGTATAGGTGATGGCTCGGTTTCATCTTTTTTCACTGGTCTTTTTGCCGGTTTTTTTGCAGGCTTTTTCTCAGGTGCTCCTGAGAGATCTTTGGCGGCATTAATCCAAGTCTCAATATCTTTCTGAGTAGGAATTTTCGTGAGAACTTTGGGTTTATCTTTCTTTAGTTGTTTTAGCTTTT
This sequence comes from Promethearchaeota archaeon, assembly GCA_048941185.1. Lineage (GTDB taxonomy): Archaea > Asgardarchaeota > Lokiarchaeia > Sigyniarchaeales > SOKP01 > Loki-b32. Next base: position 14,986 of record JBHLNW010000010.1, on the reverse strand, counting down.
CTAAAGTACTTTTTGGATTTCTATAAGCAAACTCCTTCACAGAATCGATCCCTATAAGATTTAACGCATTAGCAATTTCAGGATTTACCCCTTTAATCTGCATCAATTCTGCATGTTCCTGCCATGTATCAAGAGTTTTTACAGCAACCCCAATTTTCCTAGCAAGTGTATTAATTTGATTGTATGTAAGAGGAATTAAATCTTCAGTACTTGATATTCCTTCTTTCTCCAAAAGTTCGGCATGTTTTATTTCCAAACCTATAATAACTGTTAGTTTCAATTCTTTTACTCCTTATTTTTAGGTTAAATTGAATTTGATTAGTAAAAATATTATATGCTTAATTTAAATTCTTTTTCTAAAGAAGGAAAAAATTAAGTTTTTAAAATTACTAATATTTTTCTTTCCCTTAAACCTTTTAAAAGTGAATGGGAAATCTCTTTTTTGATTCTTCTTGAAGAATCGTTTGAAGAGTTTCGCTTTCTATTAGTTTATATATTGAATCTACAATCTCTTCATTATTTAATTTAAAAACTTTACTAGCTTCCTTAAATAACTTGTCTAGTAAAATTTTACCCCTCTCTTTATGAACAATAGCTTTAGCAAATTGATAAATCTTTTTAACTTTAGGAGTTAACTTTTTTCCTCTTATTGAGCCTATTTTAAAGGGTGATGCCATATATAAGTGGAAGATGTCTGCCAATTCTTTATCTAAACTTTATTTCGAATAAGGATCTTTTCGAAATACTGAGATATCTCCTTCAAATTTAGGATATAACTCTTGTATTTCTCTCTCATATTGATTTTCGAATAGTTTACAAAAAATTTTAATGCTTCTCTTGTATATCGAATCGGTTTATATTTAAGTATTAGGGTAATCCAAACAAATTTACCAGCCCTCGTTATTAAATATTTTCCTTCAAGAGTAGCTTTTTCAATTTCTCCTGCATCTAGGTTAAATCTAATATCTCATATTGAACTGAACTACGGAACATATCAAGTATAAAAGGATCGAAATCTCCAGCTGTTTTATAATAAATTATCTCCCTAGATTCCCGATGAGTTATTACTATATATTCGATTGATAGTGCTAAAGAAAGATACTCAGAAATTAGATTCAGTACCTATCACAGTGATTTCTATGTATATTGAATATTACATCTTTTATTTATAATTTTGTTCATTAAATTTCATTGAGTAAGAAATTGTTAAATATAAAAGAAGAATTAATGAAGACTAGGGTATAGTTGGAGATCTATATCCAAACAAATCCAAAATTTAAAACATTGAGGTATAAAATAAAATGCTTTTTTTATCATATTGGGAATTAAACCAAGATTTTGACCCCTCAGAATTGGCTGAAATTGCCCAGAAACTTATGAGTAAAAAACTTTATCCTGTTGAAGGAGTTAAGCAAATAGGTTTTTATATCAGTACATCTGATTATTGGGGAATTACTATAGAAGAAGCTGATAATGAGGAACAAATGGCAAAAGGTTCAATGGTATGGAGACTTGCTAAACCTGGTTATATTAAACTTATGAAAACCACACCAGGTATGGATGCTACAAAAATGATACCATTAGTAATGAAAATGAAAAAACAAATGGAATAATGAAAGAAAATTAATATATAACTTTAAATCAATTTTTTATTTTTTTTAAAATCCATTTATTCAGGAGTTTAACGGTTGAACTAATCATGCTGATAGTATATCTAAATAAATACTATACTAAAAGAAAAAGTTAAGGTGTGGAGGGAGTGGGAGTGCTGTAAGCAGGAAAAATCCTTACTTAATTCGAACCCACGAAGGCCTTTTGGCTCTACCGCTACATGCAGATGAATTGCCACTGGATCTTAAGTCCAGCACCTATAGTCTTGACCCATTTTGGTGTAAAATGGCGTTTGACCATGCTCGGTAATCCCTCCATTATAAAAGCAAGATATTACGTTTTAAAAACAGTAATTCTAAGCTTTGAAGGGTGACAATAAATCAAAGTTATATTTTTAATTTAAATTTTTTCTTAGAGATAAAGACATTTGGGATTCAAATTATATTAATGTTCAGATAAGATGTTCATAAAAATAATAAGAAATAAATAAAAGTAAGATATTAAATTAATAACATAAGTATTATTCTATAAAGTCTACAAATAAATTTATATAATTATTACAATATAGATAAATCGTAGGGTATAAGATCATGCCTGTAGGTATTCTTGTAATTCGCTGGGATAATGAGATCGGCCCAATTAACGAGGGATTTTATCCAGATACTCTCAAAATAACAAATAACTTACTTACGCAAGTTTATTCAAGTCATCGTTATCAGTCTCTTCGTCCTGGATTTGCATCTATAGCACTAAAGAATAATAAAGTAGTCTCCTTTTTCTCTGGAGTTGGACAAGATTTTATTTCAGTTGAAAATTATGTAGTGGCTCTTTTACTTCGACGTGATGAGAAGCCAGGTAAGTACCGAGAGATATTAAAGACAATTGCTGCTGAAATCCTTGAAAAAATTCCAGACGATACATTCAAAGAAGCATTACCAGGCTTATATGAACAGTTAGCAAAGATCTAATTTCTTTGCTTTTAAAAGTTTAACTTTTTATCCAAAAATTAAAGATTCTTTAAGTTATAAACTATTAAATTAATGTTTATGAGATAATATTAGGGAAAACTAAATTACTTCTATTTTTTTTATAACAATCTTCTCTCTATCATCTTTTTCGATAAGACCAATATTTTCTAGTTGTTCAATATTTCTTTTTACGGTAACAATAGGAATTCCTAGTGCATTTTTAAGATCTTCTAATGTAATCCCTCCTACTTCTTCTATGATTAAGAATGTCTTAAAAATTGGTTCCTTTTCCATTATTGGTTTTAATTTATCATAATAATGTATTTTGTCTATATTGTCTTTTTGGTGGGTCTTTATTTCATTAAGTTGTTTAGTTAAATTTTCAACTTGTTCGTTTGCTTCACGATTTTTATCGCTTAAATCTCCTACTTTAGCGATTAATTCATCATATTTAGATCTCATACTTTCAAATCGAGAAGCAAAATCTTTAGCTTCAGAAGTTTTTTCAGTCGAAGTCAATTTACTGTCCATTAAAAATGTATCTAGCTTTGTAATTTCCTCCTTTAATTCCATAGTTTCTTTTCGATGTTTTTCTTCTAATTCTTGGAGCCTTTTAACTTGTTCTTCTTTAAATTTATCTGTAAATACTTCTAATTCTTGTACTTTACTTTCTAAGCCTTTAATTGCTTCATTTTTCAAAATTAATTCAGAATTTTTTTCAGCTAACTCTGTTCTTAAATTACCCATTGTTTCATAAGCTTCTTCTAATTTATTTTGAGTAGGAACTATTTGTTTTTTCACTAATTCTAATTCCTTTTGGGATTGAACAACTTCACCTTTAGCATATTCTAATTCTAGTTCTTTTTCATTAATGAGATGGCGTTGTTCTCCAATTAATTCTTTTAATTCAAGTATATCTTCGGGAATGTCAGTCATTTTTGAAAGTTTTGTTTTTTGTTGTTCAATAATCCCCTCTTGATCACTGATAATACGTTTTTGACGTTCGACTAATGCAGTCATTTTATCTACTTTTGCTTGTAAATTAGCCATCTCTTTTTCATTGGATTCAATACTATCCAGTGTTTTTCTTAAATCTTTTGGCATTGTAAAATTATTCCGAAATTTAATTCAAAATAGATATTTTATGATATTTATATAATTAAAATATTTTTTAAATTTTTTAAATAAGAGTTGTAATTATTAAGAGAGTTTAATATTAAATAATTTTCGAATTCAAAAGCTAGTTTTAATACATGAATCTCCTTATTTTTAATACCAAGTTTTATGGTAATTAATATATATCGATAAAGCTTTTAATTAATATTATGGTAATGATAACTCCACTAAAACCTTATGTACCGATCAATCCAGAAGAATTCTGCACTAATCCATATGATATAATTAGTAAAGAGGAAGAAAATGAGTTAAAGAAAAATCCTAATTCATTGATACACCTTATTTTACCAGATGGGGAAGGAGATGAGATTTATCAAAATGCTACAAAAGCATATGAGAATTTTAAAACCAAAGAAATTATTAAAAAAGTAGAAACCCCGAGTATATTTGTATATCGACAGGAATCAACAGATTTTAGTCATCAAGGATTAATATTAGGAATATCTCTTCAGGATTATGAGGATGGGAATATAGTAAAACATGAACATACCAGAGAAAAGCCACTTAAAGACCGAACAAATCACATTACAGCATCAAATGTAGCAGCAGGTTTAGTTTGGACAGTTTTTCAAGCTAATAAAAAAATTAATAATTTAATTGAAAAAATTAAAAAACAAGAACCTAAATTTGACTTTGAGAAATATGGATATCGTCATCTTTTATGGCAAGAAACTGAACCTAAAATCATCCAAAAATTGAAAGAATTACTCAGACATGAGAAGATTTATATTGCTGACGGTCATCATAGAGCAGCTAGTGCAGCAGAATACCGTAAAATGAAATTAAAGAATTCAATTGTAGATAACAATGGAACAGCTCCTTGGCAATATTTACTCTCATATGTAGCTTCTGATGATCAGATTCGAATTTTACCATACAATCGGGTAATTAAGAAATTAGCTTTAACAGAAAAAGATTTTTTAAAAAAGATTGAAAAGGATTTTGAAATATTCTCTATGATCAATGCTTTTAATCCTGAAAAAAAAAATGAGATAGCAATTTGCTTAAAAGGCAAATGGTATAAATTAGTAGTAAAGAATAAAAAATTTAAAAGTAAAGGAGATAGCTTAGATGTTGCGATTCTCCAAGACAGAATTTTAGAACCGATTTTGGGGATTGTTGATCCTCGCTCTAATGAAAATCTTTTCTTTGTTGGAGGAACACTTGATCCTTTTAAGATGGAAAAATATATCATAGAAGAAGGAAATGATTTATTTGTTAATTTATATCCCGTAGATATCAAAGATTTGGAATTTATTGCAAATAAAGGAGGCGTAATGCCACCGAAAAGCACTTGGTTTGATCCAAAAGTTCTCTCGGGCTTAGTTTTGCACGATTTAAATTAAAATTAAAAAAAATTATATGTTTATTTATTTTTTAAAAAGTTAGACATTTTTTCTGCTATCATTGTAGCTGCAGCAGTTTGATTTTCAATACTCTGGGAAGCTATATGAGGAGTTAGTATGAGATTTTCATCCCAGTTTATTAATTCTTGATTTTTTAATGGTTCCTCACGGTATACATCAAGAGCAGCACCCGCAATTTCTTTATTCTTCAATGCATTCAACAAAGCACTCTCATCAATTAAATTACCTCTTGCGGTATTAATCAATATTGCATCGTTTCTCATTAACTTTAACCGCTCTTCATTGATTATATTTTCAGTTTGAGGTGAAGAAGGAAGATGCAATGAAATAACTTGAGCATCTTTTAATAAATCTTCAACTGAAGGATAAATAGAACATCCTATATTTTTAGCTTCATCAATAGCTACTTGGCCCCTACTGAATCTTGAATATACTCCAACATCCATTCCAATAGCAATTGTAATTTTTGCTAGATGCTTTGCTATATTTCCAAATCCAACTAAACCAAGTTTTTTTCCGTTTAATGTATATCCTAAACAATCATTTTTTTTCCATTGAGCTTCATGAGTAGTTCGATCTGCATAAGATATTTTTCTCGTTAATGCTAGCATTAATCCTAATGCAAATTCTGCAACTGAAACAGCTGGAGCTTCAGGAGTATTCAAAACTTCAATGTTCATTTCAGTTGCCTTTTTTCGATCTACATTATCTAAGCCAGCTCCTGCTCTTCCAATAACTTTTAAATTTCTAGCGTTTTCTAAAACATCAGCAGTTAATTTTGTTCTTGATCGAACTACAATCCCATCATAATCTCCTATTTCCTGTTTTAATTCTTCCTTAGTAATAGTAAATTTTTTAATAACTTCAAATCCATTATCTTCAAATATTTCAATACCCTCATCTTGAAGTTTATCGCTTATTAATATTTTCATTTAAATCACATAGATAAGTTTTGATTAAATTGAATACATTTTTTAGTTTTCAAATCTTTAAAGAGTTTTTGATATTTTAATTATCCTCTTTTTAAATTTAAAGACAGTTATGGTTGATATCAAAAAAAATAAAATAGAATGAATTTAAGATTTCATCTATTGTTTTTTCTATGTTTATTTTAGGTCATCTATAATATCGCCTAATACTTTTAACATTTCTTCAAGGTCTCTGATTTGTATTTCACCCATATGACCAATACGAAATGTTTTATTTACAAGATCCCCATATCCATTAACAATTCGATAACCTTTTCCTAGAAGTAAAGAAACCATTTTGGGGATATCAAGATCTAATGAATTTTTTATAGTAGAAACGGTATTTGATTCATATCCTTTCTCAGGAAACATCTCAAAATCGATTTCATCAGTCCATTTGCGTGTACGTTTTCCAAGTTGTTCGTGTCTTTCAAATCTTTTTTCTAAACCTTCATTATTAAGAATATAATCTAATTGTGCTGCCAAACCTCTTATTTGAGGTATGGGGGGTGTAGTTGGAGTTTGATGTTTAGAAACGGATCTTTTGTATAAATCAATGAAATCAAAATAGAGCCCTCTATTCTTTACTTGTTTTGCTTTTTCCACTGCTGATTCAGAAATAGAACAAACAGCAAGTCCTGGAGGTAGTGCAAAACATTTTTGAACAGAAGCTAAACATACGTCTATATCTAATTTATCAACTTCAATTTTAACCCCTGCCATTGAAGATGTGGCATCTACACATAATAAAGCTCCAGCATCTTTAATCACAGGTGCTACTTTCTCAATAGGATTATAAACTCCGGTTGATGTTTCATTAGCTTGAATGAATACAACTGCATATTTATCCTTATTCAAAGCTTCTTGAGCAAACTCATGTGTTATTGGCTTACCCCAATCAACTCCTTCTTTAACAGAGTTTTTTCCATTTGTCTCTCCTATTTCATACCATCGATCTCCAAAAGCTCCAATTGAAAAGAATAATCCTTTTTCGTCATCTTTAAGTAAATTTCTCACGCAAGCTTCCATTATTCCAGTTGCACTTGAAGTAAAAATTAAACATTCATTTTTAGTATATAATAGTTTTTGAAGACCTTCTGTAGCTAATTGATGCATTTCTGAATAAGGTTTGGATCTATGTGTATCATTGGGTTTTGCTATTTCCTTGAGAATTCTTTCTGGAACATAGACCGGACCTGGGGTAAATAACTTCAATTGAGATCCTGTATCCTTATTAAAATGAATATCGCTCATAATTGCTCCAATTTTTTGATTAATTAAAATTTTTAGTATATGATACTAAGGATTAAGTTGTAAGGGGAAATATATTATTTATTGTTTTTTATTTATATCTTGGATAATACTAAATTCCCATCTCTATTAATATATATGATGTAGTCAGAGATAATATAAAAGAAGATTTTGAGATTCCTTAAATGAACGATTGATAAACCAAACTCGCTTAAATATAGAGCAGCTCTACTTAATATGTTAAATAAAAGTGTAAAAGACAATGCAATAATACTAAATAAAAGATCATTGAAAGAGTTAACAAATATTAACAGGCTAATTATTATGGTTATGAAACCAATGATCACATTCATTATTCGATGTTTTTTAGAATAACTATCAATTAACAAGGCTTTTATAATACCTGCGAACCCAACAATTATCATAGGAAATGAACATAAAATCATCAAGACATCAAGCGTAACGTTTGGTTGAATTAATAGATACCATAAAAATAATATAGATCCTATCACACTAACAATTCCGAACAAAAATTTAACAAGATTTCTCTCCACAGTATTCTTATTATAAAAATATTTTAGAATCGATAAAAAACCATAGGCTATTAAAGATACAAAAGGATAAACCATTAATGCAATTAGTGCCTCCAAATGGAAGAAAAAAGCAAAAATACCGAAATAAATAACCATTAAAATAGTAATATAGTCATCAGCTTTAATTTTTTTTTTGTTAACCAATTCCAAGCTCATATTTCCGAACTCATAAAAATGATTTATTTTTATAAATTATATAATAGTTTCTTTTATTTTTAATTATCTCTAATATTTATATTGATAAGTCAAAATATCACAGATAAATTATGATTATATCTAAAATTGAAATAAATCATCTCTTTACAAGAAAAGAATTATATAATTGCCTATTATTATAAGAAACACAGCAACCATAAACCTTTTACGGAATTTTTCTTTCAAAATTAATATTGAGAAAATTTGTTGAACCATTGGAGTATTCAACGTAAAAGCGGATGTCAGTACTATCCCATTTATCTCTGCAGCTTTAATGTATATAGCATCAGCAAAACCTAATGATAAAATTCCCGCAATTCCAATATATATGAAATATTTTAAATTAACTCTATTTTTCTTTTTAAATCCAGCATAATAATCATTTTGAAATAATCCGAATATAGCTATTGTAATCGTACCAAACACTACTCTAATAAAATTTGATATAAATACATCTCCAGTTAAAAATCTTGCTTGGTCAAATGAGATATAAGCAAGAGCCCAAAAAAATGCTGCACTAATTGCTAATAATACACCAGCAATTAAATCTTCAGAAATTTTTTCTTTTAGGCTTCTTTTTTTATCACTTCTTTCAGATTTATCTTTAGTACTTAATATAAAAACACTCGATAGTATAAGGGCAACTCCTATTAAAATTGAAACTGAGATCTTTTTACCAAAAAAAATTACGGAAAAAAAAATAACAAAAACTAGTGAGAGTTGGACGAGAGGATAAGTACGTGAAGCTTCTATCTTTTTTAATGACATATAATAAAGTAAATCTCCTATAGTAACACTTACTCCAGATATGAGACAAGCTATTAAATAGTAATTTAATTCTATATTTGTTAAATTTCCTAATAAAAAATAGTTTCCAAAAATTAAAGAGAAAAAAAAGGTTCCGAGACTTGTACAACACAGTCTAAAAAACAAATTTGCTTTTGGTTGAGTTTTTTCCAAACCTTTTTTATAGACGAGAGAGGCTAATGCCCACACAAAAATTGTGAAAACTGTGAAAATTAAACCTATTAACTCGACCATTTATGAATTTAAATTTAAAATTACTTTAAAAGTGTTTTCAAAATTAACTTAATTTTCAGATTTTAACCTCATTATGAAATCTTTTGGTGGGGCTTTGCTAAAAAGAAACATATTCACAATTTTTTCACTAAAATCATTATCTTTCTCAGCAATCTTGCACATTTTTGAAAAATTTTTACCTTGATTTTCGAAACAAAAATCAAGAAGAGAAAAATTTAATTTATAGCTTCGTGCTATTTTTCTTATTGTTGGATGGAATTTATATTGTTTTAAAGTATTTTGAGAGATACTCTCATTTTCCAATGCGCTAATTGCTGTTTCAGCAGCTGCCTTTCCAGAGGCTATACTAGGACATATTCCTTCCCCACTTATTGGATTAACAAAACCCGCAGCATCTCCTATTAACATCATGTTATCACCAAATAAACTTTTTTCTGTGACTCCTGATCCTGGTAGTGGACATGCACCATCCCAAATCTTTGTATATTTATCATTAGGAATGAATTTCTTAATTTCTGAATCTTTTATAAATTCCTCAAATATCTGATTAAGATTATATTTCAAGTTTGCTTCACCCATTGTTCCAATACCTACATTAAATTTATTATTTTCTAATGGAAATAGCCATCCATAACCTCTATAAGATTTAAAGAAAAGTGAAATAGTATCTTTATCAATGTTGTTATCACCTTCCATAATCGCGCTTTTTGCTAACATTATTTCTTCTATTTTCCATTTCTTCTTTAATCCTGATTTTATAGCTAATTTTGAGCTCATTCCATCTGCTATAACAATAATTTTTCCCTTATATTCTTGTATTCCTGATGGAGATTTTGCTTTTATTCCAATTCTTTGATTATTTTTAATGACAAAATCATATGATATATTTTTATCAAATAATTCTGCACCCGCATCAACCGCTATATTTCTCAAGATAGTATCAAACTTTAATCGATCAACATTTATCGAATAATCTATTGCTTTTTTCCAAGTATATCCAAATTTATAAAACTCAGCAGAATAGATTTTAATCTTGTTGATACGATGAAAATCAATCTTGCGTAATTGAGGATAATATTTAAAAATCCTAGAATTTACCGCACCTCCACATGGTTTTCTCCATTTTGTATCTTTTTCAATCAAAGCAACTTTAAATCCATTTTTTACTAATACTTCAGCACATTTTGAACCTGCAGGTCCAGCTCCAGAAATTACAACATCATACATTTCAAAATATCAAATCTTAAATTTAGAATTCTACTTTTTATTAATTTTTAAAAAAATTAATACATAATCAATTTAGGATTAATAAAAAATTAAAAAAAATTATAAAAACAGTAGTTCTTTAATGAAATTATGAAAAAAGAAGATTTAATTAAGCCAATCAACTCCAAATTCATGGCAAATTCTGAAAATATGACACCACAAAATCAAAAAATCAAACCTAATACTTTAAAAACTGGTACTACTACTGTAGGTTTAATATGTAAAGATGCTGTTATTTTTGGAACAGATAAAAGAGCCACAATGGCTTATTTTATAGCAAGCAAAATTTCTGAGAAATTATATAAAATTCAAGAACATCTTTGGATGACTACAGCTGGAGGAGTTGCAGATACTCAATATTTAGTAGATGTTTTAAAAGCTGAAACTACTATTTATCAACTGGCACATGAGGATAAGCCTATTATGGTTAAATCTGCTGGAAAAATGTTATCAAATATTTTATATCAAAATAAATTATTTCCTTTCCAAGTAGGTTTGATGCTAGGAGGGGTTACAGAAGAAGAAGGACCAATTTTATTGGACATTAGTGCGTATGGCTCAATTTTACCTCAAAAATATTGTAGCGTTGGTTCTGGCCAGAATTTTTCATATGGTGTTTTAGAGGCAAAATATAAAGATAATTTAACCATTGCTGAGGGTAGAGAAATTGTAAAAAAGGCGGTCACATCATCAATAATAAGAGATATGGCAAGTGGGAACGGAATTGATATTGCTGTAATCTATAAGGATAAAACTGCTGAACGAGAATTTATATCAATATAAGAATCTCTTTTTTAAAATTTTAAACCTAAAACCTTACTTTCTTCCTATTAAAGTTTTCTCTTTAACAATTTTCTTTTAAAAAAATTTAAAAGAAAATATTTAATAATAGTAATAGCATATTCTTATAAAATAAAATATATGTTCTTAAGCTAGAACGATTGCTCTTAAAAGATCTTAGAAATATCAGTTCAAAACAGTATTGATCAATAGAAAACAAAAATATAGCGGTGTATTAAAATGCCTTATGAAATCATCGTAGACTTGTCTCATAAAGAAAAACTTGAAGAATTTCCTGAGTTTTCCTTAGGAGAAGATGATTATGAAATAAGTTATATCGATAAAGACGAAGGGCCTATTGAATTTGATATGCTTGAAGATTTTGATGTCCTATTCATTGGAAATATTCAGCATTCTAACGATTCAAAAAAAGATAAATTTACGCAAGAAGAATTAAAAGCTATTAAAAAATTTATTGGAGAAGGAGGCGGATTACTTTTAACTAGTGGAGAGGGAGGAGACAGAGATATCCCAATGAAACAAGGCTCTATCAGAGTTCTATATAAATTAACTGGAGTTAGGAGATTCTGGAATGGAATAATTCAAGAAGCTCCCTCTAATTTTTTAGTAAAAAACAAAAATCTTTTAATTACAGAGTTATTCAACCACCCAATAACAGAAGGAATTTCTGAACTTGTGTTTCCAAAATGCACTTTCTTCACAATTTCAGAAGAAGACGTAGAGGATATAATCCTGACATCTGAAAAAGCAGAATTCAGATATTATGTTGATGATGATATAGATCCAATTGGGCCTGTCCCGATTTGCGTTGTTTCTGAATTTTATGAAGGTAGGTGTGTAACTGTAGGTTCTTCTGATTGGATGGTTGAAGATAGCGATTTTGGTCTTGATGCAGGAGATAATCTTAAATTTTTATCTAATATTATTGAATGGTTATCTTTTGAACGATAATTAATTATTTTTTGTTATATTTATTATGGTTTTTAGAATACTTCGGCCAGATTCGTTAAGTGTATGGAAAGATCATGAAATTCTTAAAAGATTTTCAAAATATAGAGGAATAATTGATGGTACTCAAGTAGCCAGATATCTACTTGCTAAAACTGTAGAATGTAAATATGATTATAACTCCTCAATAGAAGAACTGGAGGAAATATTAAAAGAAAAATCTTCAGAATTCAATGGCTTGCTAAAAAAAGATATCGAATACATTAAAAATCGTAAGACTGTTTCCAAATCTTATATCCACTTAGCCGAAACTCTAGCAAACAAATATCTTGAAAAGTGTATTTTTTGCGAGCGTCAATGTGAAGTTAATAGAATTGATGGAAAGAAAGGGTTCTGTCTAATATCCAAAGACTCATTTATATCATCCGCTTTTCTTCACATGGGTGAAGAACCAGTTTTAATACCTAGTGGCACCATTTTTTTTCAAGGATGCAACTTTGGATGTGTGTTTTGTCAGAATTATGATATATCCCAAGCTTGGAAAGGTAAAAAAGATATTGAGGAAATAGCTCAGAAAGTTAATACAAAAAAATTAGCTGCGGTCGCAGAAAAGCTAGTTGATAGGGGTGCAATAAATATTAATTATGTTGGAGGCGACCCTATTCCCAATATTCATACAATAGTTGGCAGTTTAAATTTTCAACAATCTAATATTTGCCAATTATGGAATTCAAATTTTTTCCTGACAGATAAATCTCTTTCATTAATAATTGATTTTATAGACTTTTGGTTACCCGATTTTAAGTATGGTAATAATGAATGTGCAAAAAAGTACTCAGGTATTGATAACTACTTTAACATTGTTGCCAGAAATCATAAACGAATCCATGATGAGGGAAGTGGAGAAATTTGTATTAGACATTTAGTCATGCCAAATCATGTTGAATGCTGTACTAAGCCTATATTAGATTATGTCGCTAAAGAACTCCCCAAGGCTGTAATGAACATCATGGGTCAATATAGACCACAGTGGAAAGCTTCTGATTATTCTGAGATAAATCGTAGACCCACCCCCCAAGAAATGCAAGAAGCTAGAGATTATGCTGACAAATTAGAAATACTCTGGAAACCTGTTTCTTAAGTGTATCTTATAAACTATATAAGTCTATATGTCTTTTCTGTTAGGTTCTTTTTCTGGTAAAAACCAAATTTTTCATAGAGTTTTAAAGCTCTTTCATTCTTAGCATCTACAAATATATTAATTGTTTTACAACCATTATCTCGAAGAAATTCAACTCTAGAAGCAAAAAGTGAACTTCCAATTCCACGACGGTGATAACTAGGAAGAACTCCTAAAGGATTTATTGTCCCAATGAGCTCTTGGTCAGGGTTAAAATAACTATTACAAAATCCAACAACTTTATTATCATCATAAGCGATGGCATATTCCATAATATGATTTTTCTTTATTGCTTCAATGCTTTTTTTCCATTTTCTTGGTCTTAACTTAACCCAAAGAAAAGAATCTTTAAAAGCCTCATTTAATACTGAGACAATGCTATTTATATCCTCAAACTCCTCTTTACTAATAATAAGAATTCCTTTTGGTATTTCTGGATGTGTAAATAAATCATAATTATCTAAGAACATAGTAAAGTAATATTGTATTGGTTTAAAACCTAACTCCTCCAATTTATTATCGAAAGAAGCTGATAATTCTCCAGTAGTTTGAATATAAAGTTCTATGATATTGTTTTTTTTTCCAAGATTCAAGATTGCTTCAATTAATACTCCTGGAAGTTCTGAATTAAGGTATTCAGGTTCTATACCATATATAACAAACCGTTCGTCCTTGAAGAATGGGAGTTGCATTATACTAGCAAAACCTATAATTTCATTCTGCTCACTCTCGAAGATCAGAGAATTTTGCTGAAGATCAGGATTACTACTCTGAATTATTGAGGCATATTCCTCAGTATATATGATAGCTGCTGGATTTAGATGTTTTGACAATTTATTGTATAATTCTAACAAAGTAGAAAACTCTACAGAATCATCATAGTTTCTGATGTTAAAATATTTCGCACTCATAATATTATAAATCAAAACAAATTTATTAAGAATTTATATTTTCATAGCTAGTCTATTAGATTATAAACGCAGCTCCGAAGAAATTTGGGAAGTAAAATATATATTCAAAAATAAGGAATATTATATGAGCTTGTATCATAAGGAGTTCTTATATTAGAAAAATCTTTAAGTAATGAAGTATTGTAATCCTTATAATTTTATAACGCTACTTTTAAAAATTAATATTAATGAGTTGAAATGTCTCTTAAATTAGAAGATGTTAAAGGATTAGGGAAAAAAGTCGATACATTAAAAGAAGCAGGTATTGATTCAGTTGAAAAACTTGCAAATTCAAAAGTAGAAGATTTAATTGACCTTAAAGGGATTGGTAAAGCAACAGCAGAAAAAATGGTCGAAAGTGCCAAAGAGTTATTAGGAAGCGCTAAAGAGCTGTCTGAAGAAGTTATTGAGGAAAAAAAAATAGAAGAAGAGATTAAAAAATTAGACGAAAAGAAACTTAAACTACAGGGTAAAAAAGTTGAAGTAGGAGATTTTATTATTGTAAAAATAACAGCTCGTACTCAAAAGGGTACAGTCTTCCGAGTCTCTTCTGAAGAAGATGCAAAAAAAGCAGGGATTTTTGATGAAAATAAAGCGAAACAAGGTTTTTATACACCAGAATTTCTTATTGTTGGAAAGCCCGGATTTGTTAATGAGGGTTTAACTGAATT
>JBHLNW010000073.1:5271-18806 GCA_048941185.1 Promethearchaeota archaeon | reverse complement strand
GTTTATGAAAAAAGTGCAACGGCAATTGTATCCTTTTCAGAATCAATAGTTTCAATTGTGGGGATTTTGACCTTTTTCCTAATTACTTTTGCTGGCGTAAATGTGGATTTAATTCTTCTGCCTTCAATATTTACTGGAGGTTTCTTAGCAGCGCTCTCTGCTCCTTATTTAGTAAGAATTATCCCAAATAAAATTTGGAAATATTTTATTCCATTATATGCATTCGGAATTGGAATTTATTTATTGTTGCAAATTTTAGTTTAATAGAATCAAATTTAAGACTAATCGCCATAATTCTCTTAGTTTTGATAAAAAATCGTAATAATATTTTTTGTATGATACATAACTATCTGTTATTAAAATCTAACGAATAATATTCGCTATGCTTTTTTTCCAATTGCATATCATACAGATAATGAGAAAATATCCGAATTACCTTCGATATATTTAAATACTATAAAATATATAATAATAATTAGGAAAATAGAAATTATAAAATTAAGCATTAAAAAATAAAATGAACTTTATTCAGTTTGTTAACAAAATAATATTAAAAAAATTCTAATTATAAATTATCTAAACGAGTTGATTATTATGGTAACCTGCCCAAAATGTGGAGAAGAATACTCACTAGGTAGAAAAATTTACCACAGTTGCGAAGATTTTTCAATTGAACATGGTATAATTTTTAATGATGATCGTAAGAATCGTCCTTGGAACTGTTATTCTATAGATGAGGTAGATAAGAAAATTTTAAATGTTTTACAAAAAAATGATAAAATCTCATATCGGGAACTATCAGAAAAATTGGAATTAGCTGCCAGTACAATTCATAATAGAGTTTCAAAAATGATAGAAGAAGAAATTATCAGACAATTTGGAGCTGTAGTAGATCCAGGAAAAATAGGATATAATACTATAGCAATTATTGGACTTTCAGTTGATCCGATGAAAATGAAAGAAATAGCAAAATTAATTGCATCATATGATGAAACTCAACTTGTAGCAGTTTCAACAGGAGATCATGATATTATTGCCCAAATCATTGCAAAAGATGAAAAATCTCTCTGGAACTTTATTAATATAAAAATAAAGACGATAAATGGAATAAAACCTCATATTCATGTATCCAACTTTTTGGATGTATATAAATTCACACATTCAATAAAAATTGCTTAATAATTATAAAATTTGAATCATTTCTCATTTTTAACTTATTCATCTTCAATATGCATTACTATTCTAAACCAAAAAGCTACAATAGAATTAATAATTCTATAAAACTCCTTCATTTCTAAAGGTTTTATTACATAGCAGTTGGCATGGAGATTATAAGCTTTTATTAAATCTTCTTTTGCATCAGATACTGTTAAAATTACTACAGGAATACGTTTTAATTCTTCATCTCTCTTGATTTCTTCTAATACTTCAAATCCATTCTTTTTGGGTAAATTTAAATCTAAAAGAATTAGATTAGGTTTGTTAACATTAGAAAATTTTCCTCTCTTCTTTAAGAAATCTAATGCCTCAACACCATCTCTTACAATATCTAAGCTAGTTACAATTTTCCTCTGCTGAAGAACTTCCTTTGTAAGACGGATATCCGCAGCATTATCTTCTATAAGTAAGATTTTAGCTCTTACTTTTTTGTATTCATTATTCATTTTCTTTCATTACTATTTCATTTTTTTTGGATAAATAGTAAAGTAGAATGTCGATCCCTTTCCAAATTCTGATTCTACCCATATTTTTCCACCATATCGTTGAACAATTTTTTTACATATAGGTAATCCAATTCCAGTACCTGGATATTCCTCTTTAGTATGCAACCTGTAGAAAATATTAAAAAGCTTATCAAAAAATTTTGATTCAATTCCTATACCATTATCTTTTACAGAGAATAACCATTCATCATTAATCTGCTTTACTCCAACATGTATTTTAGGTGGCTCTTGCCTTCGAAATTTTATAGCATTACTAAGAAGATTTTGAAATAATTGAATAAATTGAGTTTTATCGACTTTTAGTATTGGCATTTTGTCATGAGTGATTACAGCACTACTTTCTTTTATTGCTTCTTGTAGGTTAAATATAGCTTCTTTTAAAATTTTCTCAAGATTTGTTAGTTTCGAAGGTTGAGCATGAGTTGTGATCCTTGAATATGATAATAGGTCTTTTATAAGAGTATTCATTTTTTTGGCTCCATCTGTAACAAAGTGAATGAATTCGGCACCATCTTTATCTACTTTGTCTTTATATTTCTCCTCAAAAAGTTGAGAAAAGCTTACAATTGCTCTCAGAGGTTCTTGTAGATCATGCGATGCTACATATGCAAATTGTTGTAAATCCTCATTTGAACGTTTTAAATCTTCCATTATTTCATTAAATTCAATTTCTCTTTTTGAAATATGCTCAGATAACACTGATACTACTATTCCGACTATAATTAATGAAACTGCTCGCAAAATGTTGTTTAAAGTTTCTAGATTAAAAAATTCCTCTTCCGGGACGAGATTAAATAAAACTAATATCACAGCTAAGAAAACAGGTATAATCAAACCTTTTTTCTTCCACCATAAACATGCTAAGATTGAAGGAAAATAAAAAAAATGTGCTACCAATATGGATGTTCTAAGTATTACATCAAAATAATAAATTAATACGATTGAAATTATGAGCAAAATTAAAAGAATCAGTATCCTAATTCTCTCTTCCTTTAATTTCAAGTTTGTATTAAACATTTTTATCTTATTTTATTGCATTATTATTGATTTGTATTTTTTAAAAAAGAATATAATATTCTTGGAGGAATTAAATATCTGACTTTATAATTTAAAGTGAATTTTTTCATTTAAATATCATAAGATCCATTCTTTATTAATAAGAATATTATCCAATTTTAAATAAATTTTTCCGAACAAAATTATGATTATTTTCAATAGATAGAATGAGGTTTCAAAATATGGATTAATCGATTATTTTAGAATTGATGTTTTCGCATAAAAGATTTTTGAAAAATTAGTCCATTTTAATTAGAAATAAAAATTAGAAATAAAAAAATTATAAATACTAAAATGAATATTATTCAGAATAAAGAATTAAAAGTTGGAAAAAGTTGTAATTTTAAAATCACGCATTAAACTATTTTCTGGTGAATAATTATCGAGAAAAAAAGACTAGATATCCTATTAATTGAAGATAATAAA
Source organism: Promethearchaeota archaeon (assembly GCA_048941185.1). GTDB lineage: Archaea > Asgardarchaeota > Lokiarchaeia > Sigyniarchaeales > SOKP01 > Loki-b32. The sequence continues at coordinate 15,600 of JBHLNW010000073.1, read as the reverse complement.
GCTGATATTCGTATTATCGAAGAATTATTAAAAACTTCTAAAGAATTCAGATTCGATTTAGAGTCAAATCCTAGGCTTACTGAAAGTATGAATCTCCTTAGAGCTAAAAATTTTGATATAATCTTATTAGATTTAACTCTCCCAGACAGTGATAGAGACTCTACTTTAGAGAGCGTTTTAAATGTTACAAAGGAAATTCCTATAATTATACTAACTGGATTGGATGATAAGGATTTTGCACTAAAATCTCTTCAGAAAGGTGCTCAGGATTATATAGTAAAGGATGATCTTAGTGGACCAGGTTTAATTCGAGCAATTTTATATGCTATTGAGCGACACAAAATTGAAACTGAAAAAATAGTAGATAAAGCTTTAAAAGTACCGTTTGATGAAAAAGATAAAGAAATTCTTAATTTTCTGCAAGAAAATTATCGAATCTCTTATAAAGATTTAAGTGAAAAAGTGAATTTAGCCGCTAGTACCATACATAATCGAGTTCAAAATATGATAAAAGAAGGGATTATAAAAAAGTTCGATACATTAGTAGATCCTTTCAAAGTGGGATATGAATCAATTGCCATTCTTGGTCTTTCTGTAGATCCATTGAGATTAGATGAAATTGCTAGAAAGCTCTCTGTATATGATGAGATCCAGCTAGTTACTTCCTCGACTGGTGATTACAATTTATTAATCCAAATTATTGCTAAAAATGAAAAAAGTCTCTGGAGATTCATTAATGAGGAAATAAAGACAATCGAGGGGATTCAAATACCAATTCATGTATCAAGTTTTATTGATGTTTTTAAAATATCCCATAAGATAAATTTTAAAATTTAATAACAAAATTGTTCTTCTTCCTAGTCATTGTATTTTATTTAATAAAAAAAAGAAGAAAAGATTAGTTCTATTTATTAAAAAATTTAAATCAGAAATTTGTGTTTTCCATTGGTAGAAAGGAGTTAAAATCTGATACTAGGGATTGGTATTCAAAATCTAAAATAGAACTATTCTTTTCAATAATTATATGTTACTTTTCAATATATAAAACTTTTTATAGTGATCACTCTTGCATACATGATAATATATTATATATATGGTTCTAGAAATATCATTATCGAAAGTAATACATTCATAAAAATTTAAGAATAAATATAAAAAAAATTAAGTAGAGATTTTAATTTCATTTCCAAATAGTAGCTTTTTTGCATATTCGAAAGCATAATTATAATCAAATATTTTTTTTCCTTTAGTTTTTGATGCTTCTCTAAGAATGTTTGCTTCAATATTGGATTTCAAACGTCCTAATGCTAATGCTCCAATACCAAATATAGTAGGGTAGATTTCTTTATTATCATCTTTTGGCTTTAAACCGTCGATGCCATAGGGAGGAACTAAATTTATATCTATTATAATTTTATTTTTTAATTTGACCATTAATTCTTTTGATAAGATTTGTACTCCTGCAGCAGCTAAACTCCAAATAATATCTGCGTTTTTGATAACTTCCCACTTCTTTTCATCATTTGGGGCAAAAATTCCATTAATCTCAGATGCATTTTCGCCAGCTTCTATCCTTAATTCTTTTACAAGATTTTTTATAAATTCTTCATTTGATTTCTCCCATGTTTCTACTAAATACGTTCTACAATTTAATTTTGAAGCAATTATGGCAGCAATTCTTCCAACGGGACCAGTACCTAAAATAACCACTTTCTTACCCTCTAAATCAGATAAATCATGTTCTCTGGCAATTTCAATAGTTTTAGCAACTACTGAAGAAGCAGTAGTATGTGAACCACGAGGATCGATTATCACGGGGCATTCAAATGGAGGTACCAACGACTTAATGACTTTTTTGGCTATTTTTTCTCCTTCATTGACATTTGATCCTCCAATAAAGAATGTTGTAGGAGCTTTCGGTTTACGTGAAAAAATTGCATCTTGTACAAGTTTTGGTACTTTATCAGCAGTCATCTTACTTATTGGAATAACCACGTCAAAGCCAGCATCATAAGCCATATTTATATCGAAAGGAGAAGCGTTGTCATCAGTATCAAAAAAGTAACATATCTTTTCTAATGAATCTTTCTTTTCAACTTTAATCGGAGATAATTCAAGTATACTTTTTCCAATTACAGTTTTAATTGTATCAGAACTAGGATTATTGATTATTTTTGCTGATCTTTTAATTTTTATTTTCTCTGTTTCAATGCCTAATTCTTCGGTTAATTTATTTATTCCTTCAAAATGTCTTGAATCACAGATAAAGAATGCTTTTAGCTTTTTTTCTATCATCTGCTTTGCAAACTTCAGAATCCCCATCATCATCCATGCTTCTCGAACATTATATCGTATTTCATTTTCTTGAATATCATGCTCTTGCTGTAAATACTCCTTCCATAAGACCATTCTTTGGAAATCTAAATCATCTTTTAGTCTTTTTTCTTCACTATTTTTTTTGGCAAGTTCAATTGATTTTATTAGTTGTTTTATTAGATTTCTATGTTCATCTAAATTTGAAGAAAGATAACTTTCTGCATTTTCTGAAATATCAACCATTTTATAAGGTATATTGTTTTCTCTAAATAGAGTTTCTAATGGATCATTATGTGATATAGTATCCTCCCACCGACTTCCTTTTTCTTCCACAGCGAACGCAGGATTATATTTAGCTATAAGATTTTCAATCAAATTAAGATATTCTTTTGAGATAAGGTGCAAGTTCCATACTAAATCATGCTTTTTTTGTGCTGAAGCTTCAAACCACCAATCTATTGGAAACTCACTTTCTATTAACACCAATTTTAAGCTTTTATTTTTTAAAGGTTTTATTTCTAATACTTCCATTAATTATTCTCCTCCTGTTTTATAATTAAATTTGGGATATTATGCAAACTATTCAATTCATAAACAAATACTTCTATATGAAGTTCTCTTAATTGCTCAGTTATTTCTGAAAGAGTTTTTTCATTGTAAAAATGAAGTAGAGCTAATTCTCCATTTTCATTTGATCTAACTAAATCTAAAATTTTCTTGACAATCCATTGTGGTCTTATTTTTGTTTCTAGAATCTGTTTATCCTGATTAACTTCCCTTTTAAGAACATCAATCCAAGATTTTAAATTTAGTCCTTTAAAAGATTCTTTATCCTTCATTTTTCTGTATTCCATTAATAACTCACTAATTTGCTCCTCTTTCTTATTTATCTCTTCAAAAAGATACCCATATGCATACTCAGGCATATCAAATAGGTAATATTCTAAGTTTAAAGCTTTTAAAACAGTAGAAAGATTAGAATCTTTAAATGTTCTAAAGTTTTCATTATTAATTTCAACTGTAATAAAAGAAATGTTATTATTGTTTACTAATTCTTTTATTTTATCAATATCATTAAGTTCAGAGCTAATTCTGTATTTTTCTATTAAATATATAGTAATTCTTTTTTTGTTTATTGGTTTTAATTCTAATACTTCCATTTTGATTACCTCTATTTTTATTAATATATCTCAATAGAACTATCATAACCTCATAAGATAAACCCTTTCCATCTTTCTGAGCTATGAGGTTAACTCTAATTATATTATACTGTGATTAAAATTTAAAGAGTTTGATAAGAATAATTTTTATCATTCTGACAAATTGATTTGTCAAAAATTTTATTTAGCGATTTTAATTTTCATAGAAAACATGGGTTATTTCATATATTTTTGAGAAATATTTATTTTTAAAAATTTAAATTGAAAATAATAATTGTCAAATTTTTTGACAAAAAAATAAAATTGCATTTCATCCTTTTTCTTATTTTCAAATAATTGGAGTAGATTGGTTAATGTAAACTTAGATAATGTTTTTCTTCTAAAAATTAGATTCTTTCCCACAATAAAATAATATTTTTTAACAGAAATAGACTTATATGTCAAGTAAAATATAACAATTCTGTAAATTTTCCTAAAGATTTTATATATATCCGTGATAATGTTAACTAATATATATAAATCAAAACTATAATTACTATTTTCTACAATTATTTTTTTTCTAATTAAATATTCTCTTACTAATAAAGAAGATTTATCAAGACTTCTAGCATGATGAAACTAAATTCGATCAATGTGATGCTAGAGATAGAAAATCTGGAGCAAGGATTTTTAAATATGAATTACCTTTTACATATTAGAGATCGATCTTTTTTAAAAAAAATTTAAGTATTTGTCAACGATATTTTTAAAGTCATTAAATTAAGTAGATCTATAAAAAATAGGTGAATAAATATTTTAATACAACAGAGAGAAAATAAAGACATTTGCAGTAAATGTATGAGGACTTTAGAAGATGGAGATTACATTTATAGACTTAGAGATCCTAACGTTATAACATATGTATGTTCTAAATGTGGTTACTTTGAGATTTATGTTGAGGAGTAATTCTCAATGTCATCATTTACAAATAATGAACAGAGAAGTGCTAGTCCTAATTTTAAAATTTTAGATGAGAATATTAAAAATCTTATTTCATTAACGAATTACTGTTATGCCTGTAATCGATGTGTAAATGTTTGCCCACTTTCTCATTTAGATCTGTTTTTTCCAAGAAGATTCCTTGGAGATTTAGTTCATTCTTCAGTAAAAGAAGTATTGAATAATTATAACATATGGAACTGCCTTACTTGCGGTCAATGTATGATTTATTGTCCAATGAGTCAAGAAAATGAAGGGATAGACTTGCCTAATTTAATTTTAGAAATGAGAAAGAGTTCAAGAGATGATAAAATACAAATTAAAAGAATTACTCAGTGTGAAACTCATAATGAAATTTTTCCAATAATCTCGAAAATGATGGGTAATGATTCAATAAACCCAAACAAATTAGAATTTTTAGAAAAAAATAATTTAAATACAACCGAATCGGGCGAAATTGCTTATTTTATTGGATGTTTACCTTTAATGGAAGAAATATTTTATAATTTTAATTTGAAATATACTACTACACCCATTACAATAATAGGTTTACTCAATGAAATCGACGTTGTACCAGTTGTATTAAATGAAAAATGCTGTGGGCATGATATTCTGTGGGGTAATGGAGATTTTGAAACTTTTAAAAAATTTGCTGACTATAATACCCAACTTTATAGAAATGCTGGAGTAAAAACTATCATTGTTGGATGTGCTGAATGCTATAGAACTTGGAAATTTGATTATCCAAAAATAATAGAAAATTTTGATTTTAGCGTTAAACATTTTTCTGAATTCTTTATTGAAGAAAAAATTCTTGAACCTATAAGATTCCCATATCATTCTGAAATAAAGGTTACTTATCATGATTCTTGTCGAATGGGGCGATTAGGTGATAAACTATATGATAAACCAAGAGAATTAATTAAAAAAATTCCAGGAGTGAAATTAATTGAAATGGAAAATATTAAAGATGATGCTAATTGTTGTGGTGTTTCCGCATTTTCAAATTGTAATGAATTCACGCATATTTTAAGAGAAAATCGTATAAGTGAGGCTATTAATACAAATGCAGATTATTTAATTGTTCCTTGCCCTAAATGTCTAACACACTTTAATTGTTACACAAGTGAGCGTTCTTTAAATAAAAATGAAAATGAGTTAAAAAATAGAATAAAAGTAATAGATTTGGCAAGTTTTATCGGAGGTTTGTTAAAGCTATTTTAAAATAATAAAAAAAAGAGGAATTTTTAGTCAAAAATTTCATAAGGAGTTATAATAAGTGTCAAATTTGAAGAGTAGTGTTTTGGTTATTGGAGGAGGTATTTCAGGGATACAGGCTTCCTTAGATCTAACTAAGTTAGGGTTTAAGGTATATTTAGTTGAAATTAAACCAACGATAGGTGGAACAATGGCTCAATTAGATAAAATATACCCAACTCTTGATTGTAGTCTTTGCATCTTAGCTCCAAAAATGGTTGATGTATATAGAAATCCAAATATCGAGTTATTTACTTATTCCTATGTTAAAGAGATACGAGGATCTGCTGGTGATTATACCATTACAATTATAAAAAAGCCAAGATATATAAAGGAAGATCTCTGTAAAGGATGTGGTGATTGTAGTGAAATTTGTCCAGTTAGAGGAATTCCCAGTGAATTTGATACTAATTTAAAAACTCGTGGAGCAATTCATATTCCTTTTCCATCTTCAGTACCACCTATATACCTAATTGATGAAACAAATTGTTTGTATTTAAATTATAAAATATGTGGGCTTTGTGCTAAAGCGTGCAAGGCAGAAGCAATAGATTTTTTCCAAAAAACCGAAGAAATAGATTTAAAAGTGGGAGCAATTGTTATTGCTACAGGATATAACCAAGAAATGCCAGAAGAATATGAATCTTTCGCGGGCTCTTCCCCAAATGTTTTGTCTAATATGCAATTTGAACGTCTTTTATCTGCAAATGGGCCAACTGGTGGGCAAATCATAAGATTAGATGATAAACAACATCCTCATTCTATTGCTTTTATACAATGTGTGGGTTCTCGAGATTTTCATCATCCTGAATGTAAGAAATACTGTTCTGCTATATGTTGCATGAATTCGGCTAAAGAGGCAATTGTTGTTAAAGAACATAACCCCAATATTGAATGCTATGTATTTAATACAGAGATTAGAGCAAAAGGTAAGAATTTTTATGAATTTATTGAAAAGAGTAAAAATGAATACAAAGTAAACTACATAAATGGTCACGTTTCACATATTAAAGAAAATTCAGATAATGGAAAATTAAAATTATATTATGAAAATATCGACAAAGAAAAAGTCGGAACTTTTGAAGTAGATATGGCTGTATTAGCTAGTGCATTATCTCCGCCTCCATCGTATTATGAGCTTCTGCGAAAACTTAATTTTGGTTGGGATGATTTAGGTTATCTTCGTGAGACAGATATTATTTCACTTGAAGATAGGAATATATTGATAACTGGTTATTCTAAAAAACCCAATGATATCCAAATGGCAGTTGCTGAAGGTTCTGCATGTGCTGCTAAAATTAGTGAAAAATTATATACTGTAAGATTTCAAAATATAAAAAAAATGAAATATCCTCCAGAAATACCAGTAAACCCTGAGGATGAGCCTCGTGTAGGGGTTTTAGTTTGTAAATGTGGGATTAATATAGGAGGTATTGTTAATGTTTCGGAAGTTGTAGATTATGTTTCTAAATTGCCATATGTTGTCCATGTTGAAGAAAATATGTATTCCTGTAGTTCTGATTCACAAGAACAAATTAAAGAACTAATTAAAAAATACAATCTTAATAGATTTATAGTTGCTTCTTGTACTCCTCGAACCCATGAACAACTTTTTAAAAACACTCTAAGAGAAGCGGGATTAAATCCATTTCTATTTGAACTGATAAATATTAGAAACCAAGATTCTTGGGTTCACCAAAACGAACCGAACAAGGCTACTAAAAAAGCTTGTGATTTAATAAGAATGTATTTAGCAAAAGTAATTAATTTAAGGCCATTAGACACTATTAGAGTTAATGTTGAAAAATCAACATTAATAATAGGTGGAGGAATAGCAGGAATAACTGCTGCTCATAATTTAGCAACCCAAGGATTTGAAGTGTATCTTTTAGATAAGAAAAGTTTTCTTGGTGGTGTTGCCCTTGAATTTATTGATTTATATTATATCCCTATTACAAAAGATGAAATTTTGCAAGAAATTAATGATTTAAAAAACAAATCTAATGTACATATTTTATTAAACTCAGAGTTAATTGATGTTCAAGGTTATGTTGGAAATTATAAGGTTGCTATTAAAAATATTCAAGAAAATTTGAAAGAACAAACTATTAATGTAGGTACAATAATAGTAGCTACAGGAACTAAACAAATAAAGACAAGTAAATGGAAAGATTTATCAGATGAACATCCAAAACATGTCCTTATCCAAACAGAATTAACTGAGATGAAAGATGAAGATGTTCCGAAATTTAATGATGCTACAATAATACTATGTGTTGATCAAAGAAAAAACGAATTTAATATTGGAGATAATATAAAAAATTATTGCTCAAATATTTGTTGTGGTGTAGCGTTAAAAAATGTTGAAAAATTATTGAATATAAATCCTAATGCACATATTCATATTTTATATAGAGAATTTCAATTATCGGATTTAAATGCTGAAAATCTGTGGCGAGGGCTTCGTAAAAAGGTTACTTACGAAAGGTATCGTTCAATTGATGATATTAAAATCAGTTATAAAAAAGATAAATTCCATGTATTGTATAAGAATATTAATGCCCAGACAGATATAGCATATAATACTGACTTATTAATTTTAGCTACTCCTAAAATTCCTGCTGATGATACCGAAAAATTAGCATCATTACTGAAAGTATCGACAAATACAGATGGTTTTTTCTTAGAAGCTGATGCAAAACTTAGACCAATAGACTTTGCAACAGAAGGTATTTTCCTATGTGGAGGAGCTCATTGGCCAAAATGGATAGGCGAAAGTATAATACAAGCTTACGGTGCTGCAGGAAGAGCAGCAATAATAATGGTTAATGGTGAAATAGAAACTGAATGTATTACTTCTTATATAAATGAAGAAAGTTGTATCGGTTGTGGTAATTGTATTGAAATTTGCCCATATAATGCTATTGAATTAATTGAAATTCATAAAGAAATTGGTTTATACAATAAATCTTTTAGAAAAGCTCATATAATTAATGCTATTTGCAAAGGATGTGGAGCTTGTGTTGCTGAGTGTTCACTTGGGGCGATTGACCAAAATCATTTTAGTAAATTTCAAATAAGTAAAATGATTGATCTATTACCAAGTTTAGATATGGTTGATTATGAATCAGTTTAATTTGGGGTGAATAAAATTGTTAAAAATTAAAAAAAAGATGAGTAGTGAATTTGAACCAAATATTTTAGTTTTTTGTTGTAATTGGTGTAGCTACGCTGGTGCAGACTTAGCAGGTGTTTCTAGGTTCCAATACCCTCCAAGTATTAGAATTATTAGAGTAATGTGTTCTAGTAGAGTCGAACCAACCTTTGTTCTGCGAGCTTTTAGTAATGGAATAGATGGAGTATTAATTATTGGATGCCATATGGGCGATTGTCATTATATGAAAGGTTTTGAATATACTCAAAGAAGAATGACTCATTTAAAGAATTTAATAAAATATATAGGAATTGAGGAAGATAGATTTCAATTGTATTCTATTTCTGCAAGTGAAGGAAAACAGTTTGCAGAATTAATTAAAAGCTTTACAAAAAAGATTATAGATTTAGGAGAATTAAAAATACCAAAAAAATCCGGAATGTTTGAATTAGAAAAAATTTGTAAAAATAACTAAAAGGAGTGAATTAAAATGACTGAATCGGAGTCTCAGAGATTTTTATCAAAAGAAGTAAAAACTTTTGAAGATCTGGATAATGAAATTATTAAAAGTAATAACTGCTGTGCATGCGGTGCTTGTATAGCGTATTGCGAAAGTCAAGGTTTTGATGTGATTGAGATGAAAGGATATATTCCTAAGTTTAAATCAGAAAAAAGTATTGATAATTGTACCAAATGTGGTGTATGTTATTATATTTGTCCTCAAACCAAAATATTATTAAAACAATTGAATGATACATATTCTATTGAGGATAATATTGGTAATATTGTTAAAATTCTTGCTGCTAAAACAACTAACTCTACATTAGAAAAAGTTGGGCAAGATGGAGGAGTAGTTTCAGCAATTCTTACATACTTATTTGAAAAACATAAAATTGATGCCGCTATTGTATCGGAATTTGATGATAATTTTGAACCTATTCCAAAAATCATATTTGATAAAGAAGATTTATTTAAATCAGCAGGTACACGTTATTCAATCTCTCCTCAAATATTTCCTTTAAAAAATTTATACACTATACCAAAGGAGATTCTTTTAAAAAAAGAGATATTTGAAATTGACCAACTTAGAATAGCATTTATTGGAACTCCTTGCCAGTGTAGAGCTGTTAGCAAAATGAAATTTTTAAGTGTCAAGCCAGCTCATGTTATTAAATATATTATAGGGCTATTTTGTTTTGAGAATTTTATTTATTCTCAATTATATGATATTTTAAAAAGAGAAATAAAAATTAATCCAAGCAACATCAAAAAAACTTGGATAAAAAAGAATTTCTTTATCCAAACTAAAGATAATAAAGAATTTGAAATCGATATAGTAACTCTTAATCCTGCAGTTCGAAATAACTGCCATGAATGTGACGAATTCACAGGAAGATTTACTGATATTAGTGTAGGGGCATCGGGGGCTCCAGAGGGATATTCTATGATACTAATAAGAACTGC
>JBHLNW010000073.1:0-5171 GCA_048941185.1 Promethearchaeota archaeon | reverse complement strand
TCTGCAATTTTTGCTGTCTTTTTAGAAGGAACCATCCCTGTAGATAATACAACTAAATCTGTATCCATGGTAATAAAATCATTTGTTAAAGTTGAAGAAGCTGTGATTTTTATTTTATTTGAGATTTGATCCATTCGAATATCTCCTACTTTTCCTCGAATCATTATTATGCCCGCTTCTCTCGCTTTTCTATAATATTCTTCGTTTCTTTTATCCCATGTACGCATATCTATATAAAAGATAACAATTTCCATTTCTGGATATTCTTGTTTTAGCAATTGAGCGTTTTTAAGAGCAACATTACAACATACTCCTGAACAATATGGATTTCCTTTTAAAGATCTTGAACCAACACATTGAATCATTCCAACTGTTTTTGGGATTTTTCCATCAGATATTCTATATACATGGCCTCCTGTTGGTCCAACAGGACTTAACATACGTTCTAACTCTATTTGAGTAATTACATCAGGATATATCCCATATTTATATTCATTACTATCCATAATTGGATATTCGTCCCAACCTGTTGCAATAATTATTGCACCAACTTTTAAATTAACAAATTCAGAGTTTTGCTCTAAGTCAATGGCTTCTGCTGGGCAAATTCTCTGGCAATTTTTACAACCTATACATACGCTTTTATCAATTAAAGCAATTTTAGGTACTGCTTGGGGAAAAGGTATGTAAATTGCATTACGTTCCCCAATACCTCTATTAAAGTCATTAGGTACCTCTATTGGACATTTTGTAGTACATAATCCACATCCAGTGCATTTATTATTATTAACATAACGAGGTTTTTTGTGGATTTCAACATTATAATTACCACAGATACCGTCAAATTTACTAATTTCACTATATGTAAACAATGTTATGTTTGGATGTTTTGAAGTGCTGACCATAATAGGTGCTAGAACTCATATAGCACAATCATCTGTAGGATAAATCCGATCTAATTGAGCCATTTTTCCACCAATAGTTGGTTCTTTTTCAACTATATACACATTTATTCCTTGATTTGCTAAATCTAATGCAGCATTCATGCCAGCAATACCAGCACCTATAATTAATACTGATTTTTCTACTGATATACTTTTAGAAGGCACTATTTCTAATTCTCTTGCACGATTTATTCCCGCTTGTACTAGCCGAATTGCCTTTTTAGTAGTATTTCTCTTATTTCCTGAGTGTATAAAAGAACAATGTTCTCGAAGATTAACCATTTGAAAGTAATGTGGATGTAATCCTGCTTGAGCTAAGACAATTCGATAAGTAGATTCATGAATTTTTGGAGTACACGCAGCAACTACAACACGATTTAAATCTAAGTCTAAAATGTCATTTTTAATAATATTCTGTCCTGGATCACTACAAGTAAAATCATTTACTCTTGCAACAATCACATTTGGAATTGCTTCAACATAATCTCTAATAAGATCGCAATCGATAGAAGCACTGATATTAACTCCTCATCTACAAATATATACTCCGATTCTAATCATGGTCTGTACTTCAGACATTCAATTCACCTATTTAAACTATCACCAATCCACCTAATTCTAATATAACAAATTTATTAAATTGAAAGAACTAAAAATTCGTAAAAATATAAAATGCATTTTTATATCCTATTCCGATTAGATGATGGTTTAAATAAAATTTAAAAAATATGATAAGAAGAATTTTAACTATTTTGACAAAATTTTTAGTCATTTTTTCAATTAATGTACGGATTTGATCTTTTTATAAAAATTATTTAATAATGGAATAGTAGTTTTCATTACAAATATTTGAATATCCTCGACATTCTAATGCTAATATATGAACACTTATGAATAGAAAAAGGATCATATTTATATATTCTGACAACAATATTTATCATGGAGATCATTATATTAATCAAAATAGTCATAATAATTTTTGAGATTAATCATAAAATTTGATGATTTTTAAAAATGAAAATAAATGTTTTTAAAGATTTAATGAAAGAAGTAGATGAATTTGATTATTATCAAAGGGGGGCTGTATGGCTTTTTTTAATCCCATTGAAAATAAAATAATTGGTTTTAAGGGACCATATTCACCTCCAGAGTCTGTAAACAAGAACAAATACCAATAAGATATAATAATTATTTGAAATTGAGAGGGAAAAAAAAGGAATTGAATTATGGATATATATTCTGTATTATCTCATCCGTTTAGAAGAAAAATATTACTTCTTTTAGAAAAAGAAGGTTATATTCCCTATACCGATTTAATGGAAAAAATGGGTTTAGAAACAACAGGGCAGCTAAATTTTCATCTTAAAAGAATTGGTTCCCTAATAAATAAAGATAAAAAATCATATTTCCTCACCGAAGATGGTAAAAGAGTATTAAAAATCTTAAATCTTAATAAAAGGATTTTATCGGGAGATAATATTGATGAATATTTAGATTCCAAGGGAAGTGAAATAAACCGAATCGGAGTAATAATATGCAATTGTAATACTGAAATTTCAAATTCAATAAACATAAATGCACTTGAAAATTACGTGAATAAACTCAGGAAGGTTGTATCTGTAAAAATATTCAAAAATTTATGCCAACAAAAAAATTTTGACAAAATTACACATTGGGTAAAGGATAATTTTTTAAATAAGATTGTAATTGCCGCATGTTCTCCAAGAACTCATCAACATCTTTTTGAACGAATTTTTGATGGTGTTATTGATCATGTCAATATAGAAATAGCAAATATTCGGGAACAATGTTGTTGGGTACATCAATTTGAAACAAATCAAATAGATCCCTCGCTTTCATTAGAAAAAGCAAAATTATTAATTGAAGCGGCAATTGAACGGGTCAGTTTACAAAAAAAAGTGAAAGTTAAGAGAGTTGAGATTGAAAAGAGTGTAGCAATTTTAGGGGGAGGAATTGGGGGTATAACTCTTGCTTTAAATTTGGCTCGTGCTGGTATTAAAGTATACTTGATCGAAAAATCACCAACTTTGGGAGGAAAGGTTGCCAGGTGGGATCGAATTCATAATAAGGGTGATTGTTCCATATGTTTCATTTCAGAATTAATAGGGGAGTTAGTGAATGAAAAAAATATAAAAGTTTTTACTAATGCTGAAATTGAAAATATTTCAGGGGAGGTTGGAAATTTTACTCTTAATTTAGTTAAAAAACCTCGATATATAGATACAAAGAAATGTACTGGTTGTAAGCAATGCATAGAAGTATGTAGTATTGAAAAACCAAACCAATATGAATTTGGATTAATTAATAGAAAAATCATTTATATCCCATTTATTCACTCCTTCCCTTATGTTCCTCTAATTGATGAATCAGATATTAATAATTGTCTTAATTGTAGAATATGTGAACGTGCTTGTGTAAATAAAGCAATCGATTTATCAGAAAAGCCAGAAAAAATTGAGATTAAAGTAGGTTCTAAAATTATAGCTATCGGTTGTGATCTTTATTCAGATTTGGAAGAATATCTCTATAACCCACAAAATGATATAATAACATCATCAGAGTTTGAAAGAATGGTATCTTCTGATGGATTCACAGAAGGTAAAATAATAAAAATCTCTGATAAGAAACCTCCAAAGACCATTTCAATTATTCAGTGTGTAGGACCGTCTGATGGGCAACATAAACTTCAAGATATCCTTGCATTAAAATATTTAAATTACATTGAGGTAAAAAATCCAACATGTAAAGTTAATATTTTTTACGATTTAAGTAAAATAAGCAAAACTGCTGACCTTCTACTAAGGTCCATGGATTCAAGGATCCATTATTCAAATAAAGTAAGAATAATTGAAAAAGAGGATCAAAAGATTGTAAAAGCAGATTTAAAAGAATATCCTAGTGATTTAATTATTTTAAATCAGAGTTTAGTTCCTAATGAAGATTTAAAGGCACTCCGAAAGACAATGGATTTCACATTAGATGATTACGGATTTATGAGTGAGGAAACACTTGCTTCAGGAATATATGGGGTTGGGACTATATTTGGTCCATTAGATTATACTTCTACCATTTCAACTGCGAACAATACAGCAATTAAAATTATTTCACTTCTCTCCAAAGACTATCTGATAGCAGAGTTTAGTGGAATTGAAATTGATGATAATAGGTGTGGTTTATGCGGATTGTGTTCTAAGATTTGTCCTTATAACGCAATTACAATAGAATCAGATAAAGTAAGTATAGATAAATTTAAATGCAAGGGTTGTGGTACATGTGTTAGTATATGCCCCACAACTGCAATTGATTTAAACATAGATACTTCTGAGAAGATTTTAAAAACGATCGAAGTTTTTTCGAAGTTCCGAAAACGACCAAAGGTTATTGCATTCTGTTGTCGCTCTTGTGGTTATGCCGCTGCTGATGATGCTGGTCTTAAGAAGATCTCTTATAATCCAAATATTTTTATTTTACGTGTCCCTTGCACTGGTCGTATTGATACTAATTTTATTATTAAATCTTTTGAGTTTGGTTTTGATGGTGTAATGATCATCGGTTGCAGAAAAAATTCCTGTCGATATATTGATGGTGTAGAAAAAGTAGAAAAAAAAATATTGTTATTAAAAAATATCATCCCAAAGAAATATAGTGAACGAATAATCCTTAAACATATGAATGCTGTTGAAGGCAATAAGTTTGCCGAAGTAGCTAATAAATTTTATCGAAAATTGCTAGAGGAGGTTGAATTTGAAGCGTAGATTCGCAATTGTATCTCTAACTTCTTGTAGTGGTTGTATCTCTTCTCTTATTTCATTAGATATATTTCCGCAATTCCTTGAAAGAACAAAAGTTAATTATTTTCAATTTATTAGCGATGTGAAAGATATTGAAGATTGCGATATCTGTTTAGTAGAAGGGTGTGTTTCTGAAGAAAATCAAATACCTATGCTTCGAAAAATCAGAACCCAATCAAGGAAAGTATATGCTTTAGGGACTTGTGCTTGCTTTGGAGGAATTTTAAGTTTATCAGATGTAAAAACATCAAAACCAATTTCAAGCTTTATTGAAATTGATGGTATCATCCCTGGCTGTCCACCACCTTTAAAACTTTTTGGGAATTGTTTAATTAGACTAGTAGAAAATAAAGAATTAGAATTATCTGAGAAAAATATGTGTGGTACTTGCCCATTAAGAGGAGATATGAAAATA
>JBHLNW010000164.1:0-4426 GCA_048941185.1 Promethearchaeota archaeon | reverse complement strand
ATAATAATTATAAGAAAATTATATCCTTGAATTATAGTTAGAAATTTATAGCAGTAAAACAATAGTAAAAAATATGAAAGTTGAAAAAAATGTAACGATTGATAGCTGAGGCGATTATTAATGAAAGACGTCAAGATTATTACAATAGATAATAGAGGTCGAATAGTATTACCTTTGGTAACCAGGAAAAATTTAGGATTAACGACCAATTCTCAACTTATGTTAGTGAGCGATTCAGAAACAAAAGAAATAAGAATAACCCCTATTGGATTAAAAAGCGATGAAAATCTAGTGAAATTGAAAGTAATAATGAAAGATATCCCAGGTGCATTAGCAAAGATTCTGGATATTTTTGCAGAAGAAGAGATTAGTTTAATATATAGTGAAGCAGTGATTGTTGAAAAAGATAAAACAGCAGTATGGACTGCAATTTCAGAAAGTCCTAAGGATATGGATGAATTAAAAAATATTTTAACAGAAAAGGGAGAAGCATTAGAAGTAACTTATTCTCCTTTAGATTAAAAGTCAATTTTATTTTTATTCAAGATTAGTTCATTATTTTGGTGTTTTTGGTGGGGAAAAAGAAAAAAAAAGAGAAGAGAAAGAAACTTCAAGATACCGATGAGGTTGTTGAAGAGATTTCTGAATATTCGCTAGATAACGCACTTCATTCCGCGAAAAAAACAGAAACCACCCTACAAACTTTATTGAAAGGTGTAACAGAAGGACAGGGATATGTTAAACCTCAAAGAGAGGGGGATTTAAAAATTACACCACAATTATCACACGAATCACGTAGTAAGATTGCTGAAGCATATGTATTAGAGGATATTCCTTTGGTTCAACGTCAGAGGGATGAAAAAAAACATAGAACTAAATTAATTTCTGAAGTAATAGAAGAGGATGTAAAACCAGCTGCTAAAAAGGCTCAGTCAGAAATAATATCACCACCAGAAACTCAGACTCCTGCTATCCCTCAAGCTAAAGAGGAACCATCATTTATTAAAAAAGAAAGTATTTATTCAAAATTAACTGAGTTTTTTGAGGGTCTCCTATCAAGTTATAATGAGAATTATGATAGATGGGAGATGAGCATTTCAAATATACTGGGGATCTTACGAAAAATGCGTAAAATTACAAAAAAGAACACAGATGATCTTGTTATTTCCATTAACAATGTCTATAATAAAATTCAAAACAATTTAGAACAGTTTAAAGTAAAACGAGATGAAATTGAGAGATTTGCTGAAGTTGACATTGAATCTATGTCGAGAGAGTTTAAAAGAGTCCTAGGATTACTTGAATTGCAGGTAAAAGAATATCAATTAAAACGAGTGACAGACGAATTTGTTCATGAGTTTAAGTCAATTCAATGACTATCTACTTTTCATCATTGAAAAAATAATGTAGAGAGATATTTTTAAATAATTTATTATGTCATCTATAAAAAGTGATGAGCTACGTCCACTAATTCTTGATATTGGAAATAGAAATTTCAGAATGGGTTGGGCAGGAGATGATTTTCCCGATATTATTGCTCCTAGTTATTATGTTAATAACACAGATTATTTATTCACATCAGAAGTAATTGAAGGTCTCGAGGAAATTTATATTGCTGAAAAAGATATTGAGGGCCAATTATTTGGACATCAAGCCTTAAAGTACTCAAATATACTCAAAATCCATGAATTCCGGAAGGAAAGCAATTATAATATTTTTATGAAATTTTTTTATGAACATTATACGCAATTGGAAATAGCAGAAGAACATTATTTTAAACAGCCAATTATAATACTATCTCCCTTCTTCATATCTGAATTAGAAAAAACAAAATTACGGGACATTTTTTTTAATGTTTTTGATTTTCCTTCATTATTATTTTTATCTGAAAGTCAAGCTATATTAGCTACATTACAAAAAACCAGTGGTGTAGTTATCACTATGGGCGAAATGAATACCGTTATTACTACATTCTTACATGGATTCTCAAATGCAATGGCAAGAGATATATATCCAATAGTGGGTAAGGATTTAACAAATTATTTATTAAATTTAATTTTATCAAAAAAGGGCTCTGGGAAAACTGTATATCTTGATAAAATGATTGCGAATGAAGTTAAAGAGAAATTATCTCTATGTGTAGCAAATCCAGTTGAAGAGATAAGAAAAATTAAGGATGGTTTAACAAAATATAACAGAAATATTGATTTACCTGATGGAACAACGTTAGAAATAAATACAGAAAGATTCCTGTTAACTGAACCTCTATTTAAGCCTTCCTTAATTCATATAGATTATATAGGATTGCCTGAAGCTGTATCTAAAGTAATAAAATTCTGGGATCGGGAAAATTGGGAGGATATTTTACCAAACATAATTCTAGCTGGGGGTGGTAGTTTAATTCCAGGATTAGATATACGATTAAAAACTGAAATTTCTAAACATTTTTCAGATAGACTAGAGGATAAAATTAATGTATTAGGTGTCTCAGGGAGGGAAAATATTGGATGGATTGGAGCTTCTGTATTATGGGCTCAAGATAAAATAAATAAAGGATGGATTAACAATCCTAAACAAAAAGATTCTGAGCAAGAACAAGAATTTGAAGATATAGATTAAATTAAATAATTATAAAGCATCAAATACCTATGTCTGTAAGTATTGATTTGAAACAAAAGTTTTTAGCAAATTTCCAAAAAAAAGTTATAACCGCTCGAAAGCTATTATACGCTGCTAATCATTTATGGGCTTCAAAAATGCTAGATGATTTAAGTTTTGAAATAGCGAAAAATGACTGGCTTGATATTCAAAAAAAGCATCAGCTCATTATGATCATTTCTAATTCTTGGTGGATGTACTTAAACTCATTAATTAAACATAAAGAAGGAAAAGTTGAGATTGATCTAATCAGATATATTGATGCATATAATAGATTCTTTTCATTTTTATCAAAATTAGAAGATTTTTATTTATTTAACAATTTCTGCACAAATCTTCTCCAAGAATTTGTAAAAATGGATAATTTATCCCAATTGGGCATAACTAAGTTCATTAATTCCTTTTCAGCGAAACTTCATGAAAGAGATGATTTTCAGCGATTGTTTGAGCTACAAATATTACAAATCTTTTTAAGAAAATCAGTAGTGCCTTCAGAATATTTCCACTTGAGTATGCAGAGCATTGGTAAAACCATATTTAATATAGAACCAAGCAAACGAGCGTTATTTATTTATGTCTTATTAGAAAATGTTTGTTTAAAATATAAATTAATGGAAGATTCGGCAGAGTTTGTACGATTGATAAATAAAATATTAGTAAACAGACTTCCAGGCTATTTAAAAAATGAGTTTAGTAGTGTTAGTAGAATCTCAATTAATGAAAGGAGTTTTAATACAATTTTAATTGATCTTGAAGAATTAATTTACTATTTAAACGATATCAGTGAATATTCTTGGATTATTGTCTTAATTCGCAATATATTCTTTAAAATTCAAGATTATCAATCATACGCAGATGCAATTACTTATATACGGAAATTTATTTATTTTACAATTAGTAGAAATCGTTTTGAGATTTCTTATGAGATATATGATTTCTTAGAAGACTTATTTATGTATAAAACGGATTTATCATATGATAATACTCTAATTGAATTATGGGTGGAAGCCTGTAAAAAATTCGTAGATATGAAAGAAAAGAAATATCTACTCCAATCCTTAGAAAAATTAAATAATCACTTAAAAGTACCTCAGACAAATAGCCAAATCTTTCATTATTTTCACACTTCCAATATCCTATGGCAGTTTAAGTCTATGTTCTTTTCTTTAGAACAGAGAGATTTTTGGAGAATGATGTTTTATCGAGCTTTATTTGAGGAACAAAATTATACTATAGCACAAAATATACTTCTATATTTGGACGAGGATCTTAGTAAAAAATTGACAGATTTAAGGGGATTATATACTGAAACTGAATCTATGAAGGAGGAGATATACAGCTTTGAGGATCAACAAAATCAACAGATATTGTTTCATAGAGACTTTAGTATAAAGCAGATAATACTAAGAATCAATTCTGATGGGATGATCTCATATAGAATTATTTCAGTTGATAATGAAATCATTCAAGGAGTAGTTATCAATGAATTTTGGAATGATTCACAATTGATTGAAATTTATAATGAACTTTTTTATGAATCAGAGTATCGGAAATATAATTTTAATTTAAAAGAGTTTGGGGAATTATTATATATTTTTCTACCAAAATTGATAAGAGATTTTTTTAAGACATCTAAAATTGAAAGTTTGAATCTTACACCTCAAATCTATTTCATATTAGATAATATGACTATTCCTTTTGATCTTATTTATGATAATAATTTTTTCTTATTAAAATATTCAAGTGGATATAAAATAGGTGATGTTCC
>JBHLNW010000072.1:0-19080 GCA_048941185.1 Promethearchaeota archaeon | reverse complement strand
GAAAAGAAAAGCCGATTTCATGTAAAAGATGCTGAAGATATATTAAAGTTAATTAAAAAAGGTGTTTTTAATCCAATCGCCGTTACCCCAAAATGATAAAATACTAATCACAGGAAAGATTATCTTGGATTACAAAGGTTTTTAATTGACCCAATTAGGATAAATTGGGCTAATTTTTAATATACTTCTTTAATTAATTACTAAAAAAACAGAGGAGTTCTTTAATTCCAAGAATTTAATTGAAAATTAATATAATAGAGATAATGCAATATCTGATATTTAGTAAATTTGCTAAATAAAAGCCATAATAAAGAAGAGTTCAGGATTATTTAATCCTGACTATTATTTTTGGAGATTTTTACTTGATCAATATAGGCATCATACCTTAAATAAGTAAATAAGAAATATCGAGCATTTGACTCATCTGTTGATAGAAACTCTCATATTCTTGGAAAAAAACTCTATAAAACCGTCGACGTCTGCTCTAGACCCAATATAACCTTTAATGAAAATGCTTTGTTGAGTAATACAAATACGTATAATTCATTATAAGAGATGAGAACAGCAATAGAGAAAGTAAGAAAAGAAAAGATTTCAAGAGGATCTATTATCCTAAAATGAAAAAAGGCAAATCAATAATATTTATATACAAATGTGTCTCAATAATAATACGAACAAATTTTGAAAAATTATTGGTGGATGATATGAAAAATGACAAATTAAAGACTATTTCTCTCTCTATTGTAGGGGTATTAATATTTTGTTTCCTTATAACTCCTACTGTTGCTTTTCCATCAAAAAAATGTCCCCGTGAAGAAGACGATTGGAATTTGATTCATGATGCAAGAAGCGTTAAGTTATACTCCGAATTGAGAGAATACGTATGGGAAACTGAAAGGCCTCCTTTTGGTCCATATGATAAGATTGGATTGCATAGATTAGTAAAGGAAGGCATAGATCCTCTGGGGGTTGTATTTATCTTGCCAGGAACTTGGAGTAATGGTGAGCAGTTAACTTCAAACCCTCCTGAAGATTGGTGGACTGCAGATGAAGATCATTCATTTGCGTTCTATTTAGCAAATCGTGATTTTGATGTATATGCTATAGATTATCGAACTCATTTTGTTCCCATAGATTTTACTCCAGATCAACTTTCCTTCATGGGAGATTGGGGTTGGGATCAATGGATAGGTGATATTAAAAAGGCAGTCGAATTAGCAAAAGAAGTATCTGAAGTAAAAAAAGTCTATATTGCTGGAGATAGTTTTGGAGGTAGTGCGGCAATGAATTATGCATCTTTATATTGGAAAGAAGATTTAAAAGGAATCTTGTTGCGGGATGGTGGAACAGGAGCAAAATATCCCTTTTTGGTAGATAATGAATATGATTTACCAGCTGAGCTCGAGACTATGATGGAAACAGGCACATGGTATAGCGAGGTGGGAGGTAGTCCAGGATCGATTTTTATTATGAAATATGCTGATATGTACCCTAATGCTCCACCTTATTATCCAGGTACAACCACACCGCTTCAACCCGAAGAAAATCCACTAACCCCCGAATATGATCCGTGGGATAATATTGCAGAATGGGCTGCATTTATGATTTATATGGCTTGGGGACCTGGTGCGGTAAGTAATATTTATGGAGGATATGGAGATCCAACAGTAATGATACACATAGATGCTACCTTTGATAGATATTGGCCGGCTAGATTGGGTTTGGAAAGTGCTGCTATAAGCGATTGGGATGATTGTCCATATGTAACATTTGATTTTGATGATCATTATCATGAAATAGACGTACCTCTGCTTGCATTTACGAGTGAGTTATTTGGTTTAAAATATTGGGGTCCTTTTATCCACTGGATAGCTAATCCTGACTTCACCGGGCATTACTTATGGGGTTATGGACATTTAGATGTCTACTCAGGTGAATTCTCTAATTTTCAAGTAAGCCAGCCTACTTATGAATGGCTAATTAATCGTAGAATGCTGGAGGGCTTTGGTAGGATTCGATTAAACAGGAAATGGTATAAAGAAGAAGTAACCATTTTCATTAATGAAAATATAATTGATTTCAAAATTGGTGATATGCGGATACCTTGGGATATAATCGACCATGTTTCTCTTAAAAAAATTGAGATTTTCAAAGGGACGAGTGATCTTGGTATATTGAAAATTATTATTACACATAACGGAATTTCAGTAGCTATGGGAAATAAGATTCATTTTGTGGGATGCAAAGTGTAAAAGTATATTATAAATTAATTTTTTTTTTCTATTATAAATCGAGAATTAGATACAACATAATAGTCTTGGTCTTGAAATTTCTGTGCTCTATAAAACCGTCAACATCTGCTCTAATTCAACTCTTTTTTTGATCATTATCCTGTTGCGTCTTTGATAGTCTTTAGTGTAAAATATCCATGGTAATATCCAAAAGAGTGAGCCAATTAACCATACTAATAATACTAAAAGAATAGAATATGATAAGAACAAGATATTTTGGTATACAATTACTGAGACTAGTAAGTTTCCGCATATACCACCAATATTTAGCATCAGACCATTTAAAGCATTCGCAGTGCTCCGTAGTTCAGGAATGCACACTTCTGAATATATTGCATACTGTGTTCCGCTATTAAAGGATGTGAAGAAATAGCCAATAATTCCTAGTGGTAAGAAAAGAATCCAATAATTAATATGGACTAAATAAAACCCTAATAATGATATTGATCCAATTATTATTGACATTATCGAAATCAGAAAACGATTATTTCTTTTTTTATTTTTATAGAAATAATCACTAATCTTACCCCCTATAACTGCTCCTGGAAGGGCTGCAGTACCCACTATCAAATAGGTTATAGCTGCAAATGTTGAGTTACCGAACTTTAGTGTTAAGAAATATATTCCCCAGTTAGCTAAAGTGGAAGTTGCAATTCCTCCACATAAAACTGAAAGTAAAATTCCTATGATGGATTTAGTATTTGCTAATTGAACTAAATGATTCTTAGTAATTCTATAGTTATAATTTATAATACCTGGGAAATCTGCAAATTCAGAGTCTGTTCTACCACGTTCTGGCTGTATTGCTATCCACGAATAGGTGGATAGAATCAATATATTTATCAAAACTAGGAATAAAAATGCGAAACGCCAGCCATTTTGCTTGAAAATATTGTTAAATGTTATTCCCATCATAATTCCCAATCCATTTCCTAAGATTAATCCAAATTGCATAATTCCAAATTTTTTTCCGCGGATCTTAGCATGAAAAAATTCCCCCACCATTGAAAATCCTAATGGGATAAATGCGCCTGTTCCAATAGCACTTATTGTAAGCATACTAAGAAAAAATGCATAATTAGGAGAAAAAGACAAAAATCCATATCCACATATCCATAAAATATTGGTTAAAATGAAAAGTCCTTTTACAGAAGTTTTTTCAGACATCCTACCTCCAAAATAACCAAAAATCATTACACTAAGAGAGTTGATGAGTAAATTGAAGGTAATTGCTAAACTAATTTGAAATTCAGAAATACTGGGAATAGTATTAATTATGTTATTTATGTTTGGAGGGATAATTCCAACACAGATGTACATCATAAAATAGAGTGAAAAAATAAGTCGGAATGTGTTCTTTTTTAACGAATTTTCTCTAAATAAATAATTTCGCCTAAATTTCGTACATTTATTTGAGATAGGACCTCTGGGAAGATACCATTTGGAACAATAATCCTTTTTGAAAAACTTACAAAAAAGACATACATTATATTTGATTCTAATTAAACTCCAAATCAGTTTCATTCCTTTCATAAATTGGTTCAATAAACTAGTAGGTAATTATACTTAAGTCTAAGATCTGCTCTTTATATATAAAAGAAAAATTAAATAAAAAAAAAAGAAAATGTTGGAGAAGTTGTAACAACTATGAATTCTAAAATTATACGGTCGCCTAAAGTCATCATCAAAAAAAAGTTAACTAAATTGTAAAGATTTTAAAGTAGAAAATAATTTTATTATACGCGAGTAATGTCAGATCGCGACTTGACCTTAAAAATTTTATTATTAGGAGATGTTTCTTCGGGAAAGGATGAATTAGTAAAGAAATATACTTCTCGTTGCTATCCAGAGGATACTAAATTGAGTTTAGGAGTTGATTTCTTTTTAAAGACAATACACTGTAAAGATAAAAAAATAAAAATGCAAATTTGGGATGCTGAAAGTGAAGATCCCCAAGGATTCCGACTCTCTAGTTATTGTAGAGGGAGTAATGGAGCCATTATCATGTATGACATTACTAACTTCAATACTATAAAACATGTTTCTGAATGGGTTCAATTAATTAGGAAAAATGCTGGTGACATTCCAATTGTACTAGTTGGTAATATGTTTAATTTAGAAAAATCTTGGGAAGTTTCTGAGGAGGAAGGAATTAAGATAGCAAAAAAAAACAACATATCTGGGTTTGTTGAAATATCAACAAAAACAGGCGAGAATGTGGAAGAAATGCTTGAATCTTTTGCAGAAATTCTAATATATCATTAGGGTTTATAAAAATAAAAATTTGTGAATTAAAAATGTGAAAATTTAACATAATTTCTTAAACTTTTTTATGGCTGATGAAATTTTTTTAATCTCATATTTATTAGCTGAAGAAATAATTTCAAACAGTTTAACCTTAAAACGACAGTGGAAATATTTATAAATGATGTGTTCATCAAAATATTTAGCAAGAAGGGGTTATTTATCTAATAACAAACATTTGCATGTGGATAATCATGGCTTTATTGCCATTTATATAATTCTGGCAATTTAAGTACATGATTCAAAAGATATATAATAGTTGATTAAAACTTATCCTTACTTAAATTTGGATACTGGAACTGGTAGCATAATGCTGTATAGGAAGGCAGTAAATCTTACATACAATTGCAAATCGCACCAATAACATCATTGCTTGTAATATTGGATTAGATACGGAGAGATCTAAACAATAGATTAATTAATTAGATTACATTGATTTTTAGAATATTTTTAAAAATTTTTCCACAAATGTCTGTGTTATCCGTACGAAAATAGGTTTGTTCGTGTTATTCGTGCGACAAAAAAAAATTTAATTCCAATATGTCTCAATCTCTCCGATTATCCTTCCTACTAGGATTATGGGAAATTTTAAAAATTACATTTGAATTTTCCTCCACAAATTTAAATATCGGTAATTTTCATATATGATCTTAGGATTAGGAAAGGGGTTTATTTTTTGAAAAAAAATGCAATGGGGTTTGTTATATTAGCATTAGTTTTAGGTGTAACCTTAACCTCAGTAAGTGTAAATATATCACAATCCATATCAGAGGACCCAAATCAAAAGCCAGAAGATCCAGATGAAAAAAAAAAGGAAAAAACTGATAACACACCACCCATTATTACTATTGATTATCTTCCAACAGGAGATGGAACAGACGAAAACCCAGGGGCATGGGATGTATTTGCGTATGACAAAGAAAGTGGAATAAATCCTGACACGATTGAAGTCTATATTGATGATATATTAATAGGAAACAGTTTTGGAACATATGATGTTCCATGTAGCTTAGGGAATCACAGCATAGTAGTAGAAGTTATGAATAACAATCCTAAAAATCCTTTATTAGGATCATCATCGAATATGATTACTATAATTGATGACGATACAACTCCTCCTGAGTTATCTAATTTAATCATAGAGTTTGATTTTGAACTTGTATTGATTTCTCTAAGTGGTATTGATTATAGTGGAATAAGTGGATTTATTATAATAATAAATGAGGAAGTAATTACTCCTATTAACACAGAGGAAAATAATAATAATTTCATTTTTGTATTAGAAAATCAGTGGATTTCTGGATGTAGCAATAATATTGTGGAAATTCAAGCTTGCGATGCGGATGATGATAGAGAAAATGATGCCTTAAGTTCTTCTATTTACGGTTCATTTGAAATTGGTGTGAATGATTTATATCAATTTGTTATATATAAAATAGAGAAATTAAAAAGTTATATAGAATCGAATATAGAATCAAAGTTCAAAAAATGTTTGATATATAAATTATCTTTAACGCAGGAGAGTTTAGAAGATGCTCGTTGTTACTTTGAAAAGGGAGAGATCACTAACGGTTTAGTTCATATTTTAAAAGCTGAATTTTACCTATGGATTACTGAAAAGAAAATAGAAAAAAGAAATAGATTCCCTAATTATGAAGTCAAATTTTTAATTGATGAGTTGCGTAACATTCGAAATTATATTTATTTTCTAATTGGAGCCTCTTTAGAGAATGAACTGGTCAATGATATTGTCCTCATTAAAATAAACTTGTTGAATTTGACAGACTATATAAAAGATAATGTAGATGGTCGCTCAATTTGGTGTTTACAGAATTTAATAAGATCTTCTTGTTTAAAACTAGATTGCGTTATCATTTTTCTTTCATTGGAAAAAAACCCATATCATATTTTAAATTGTCTTCAATTCAAATTACAAAGAGCAATTTGCAAAGTAAATATTTTATTAAAAAAAGGAGTAATCTCTCAAGAGATAGGAAATAATATAAAGGATATACTTCTCCAGTCTATTGAAGACATTGAGACGTTAATGGCGCTTTTCTGTTAAAATTGATTTAGAGTTTTAATCTTTAGTGCTAAAATAGGTTAACCTAATATTAAGAGGTTTATTATTTATATAAAGAGTACAAGTTGGATATAAAAAATATTTAATAATACTCTCATAATGCTTTATTTTAACATAATGACTAAAATCAATAATCTTTGGTTTCTTAAGACTATTTTAAATCCTCGATTTTTCCTGAAATTTCAAAGGTCAGAAATACTCATCTATTTTGGAGTAGCTTAATTTAACAAATTTTACAGAATATTTGAGTTCTTTATTAAAGGATCGAATCCTAATGTTTGAATAAAAAGCATTAAGCTTCAGAAAATAATAGGTGAAGGGAAATCATTTCTTAATACCACAGTTTCTCCAAGATCTATATGATGTTCATTTAACCAAGATTCAGGTAGAGCGATTTCCATTTGGTTGTTATTTTGTTCGCCGATATCGAGTAGTACTTTTAGTTTTAAGTTAGTTTTGTTAGTACTCGCTTGATAAAAGCAAGTTATTAATTTTATTATTTGACTAACATATTCTTTATCAACGTATTGGTATGTTTTTTTAACTAGCGATTGAAGTACATCCTGTAAGAGCCAATAATTATTAATAATTTCCTGAAAATATGGTAATAAGATAAATTTATCCAAAATTCTTTTTTTAGAAGGAGATTGAATCAGATTACTTATTTTGATATATCTACCAGGTTGTAAATCATATTTCTTGATAGATTCTTGGTTAGTAACAATTATATTCTCAAAGTTTATTATACTAGCAGTTACTTTGGCTAGATACCAGCTATATTTCCGAGAGATTATATTTATTTTCAACCCAATTTATATAATCCTGCTTTAGGTATTTAAATTTATTTAATCGATTGTAAATGAAATTAGAAAGGGAGATTGATGAAATTATTTGATTGAAGAGAATGAGAGTGTCTACTAATGAGTTGAGTATATTTGAAATTAAAATTAAAAGTTAAAAAAAAAAAAAATTTGGTATTATATTAAGGTATAGGAGTTACTGTGATATCTAGAAAGGAGACTGAATGAGTAGCACCATAACCATATAATCCATAGAACAGTTGCATATTTTCCATATCTCCATAGAAAATCATTCCTGCTGGACTTAGCTCCATAGTCTGCCAATTACCATCGGTCTCAAAACCTTGATCAAGACCATTAATAGTAAGATATGCGGTACCTTCCGTTTTACTAGTTGCAACTAGTGTAATAATGATTTCATAAGTTCCGCCAGTATTATAAGTTCCACCATCTATTGCTAGTGGATTTTGAGCTTGCCATTGATCAACACCATCACGATCAAACCATAAGCGATGATTAGCATAAGCGTTAGGAGGAATCGAAGGTAAATTGTAATCTGCTTCTCCATGTCCTCCCACTCTTTGCAATATTAGTTTATCATCCAGGTCTTGGGTTGGAGAGCCTACAGGGTCGGGATCAAACGTATTTACGGTCCAATCATAATCTGTAGCGAGCCACACTCCAACTCCTTTAGCTATGAAGTATGTAAAATAAGTAGCCCAGTTATTGCCAGGAAACTCATCCCCGCTTGCCCAAGCACTTTCTTCAACTTCAATGGAATCAGAATCGATATATTTCACTACGCCATGAGCAGCAACATATATTTGGTCCCCAATAGACCAACTCAATGGAATTTGATATTGAAATTCACTGACATCGTCATGTTCATTTTTATAATCAAATTGTCCAGGGATTGGATTTCCTTTTTTTGTCTGTGGAATTTCCTCAATAGAAGATGCAATATGGAGATGGGTTTCAGTTAACCACCAACCTTCAATTACAGTATATTTCACATAGATATATTCAGTAGTGTTCCAAATCAATATATCTCCTACATCAATAGCTGATTTTTCATTTCCTCCACCAGCAATGAAATCTACTTGTTTCTTAGAAGGATTGAAATCTGAATAACCAACTGTTCGAATGCCTAATTCTGCCCAAGCATGAGCATCGCCACCAAAATCGTCCACAAGACCATTTGCATCATAAATGAAACTTATTTGGAGATTAGACTCTGTTAAATTCAATACCTGGTCGAGGTGTCCTGATTGAAAGCCTCCACTTAAAGTAATGTCTGTGGAATTAGTATTTAGGGAGAAAAGCGGGTTCATACTAATGGACACAACATATGCAACAGGAACAATTGAACAACTAATTAAAGCTATGAATAGGAGTTTTCGATAATTTTTTCTAATATTTTTCACCTGGTATATTACTTTTCTTAAATGTATTAGTTAGGATATCATAATAATCATTTGGACATTGACAAAAAAGTAATTATTTTCGTTTATATTTAAACTTTTATAAAGATTTGTCAGAAATGTAAAAGATATTCGATTGTTTAGATTGCTAAGGAGATTTTAGCTTTATCTTGATTATTATTATTCGATATGCTTACTTGATCAATATAGGTATCATGAAGGAGGTCAAAAAATTTCATGAAATTAAGAACTTGATATTTTTTCGGTGAATTATTTCCATATCTCTGTATAATTCTATCTTTTTCGAGAGATTGCAAGGATCTCCAATAAAAATTAATTTTAGAGTAATCTGATGGGTCAATTTTGTATAATTTTCTTATCTTTTTTACACTTATAAGCGAGTGATATTCAAATTTTGTGAAATATCCTATAGCGCGCACCGTTTCATCTAGATATTTTTTAAGGATATTCATTAGTGTCCATCGTTATTAATTATATTTTGATTTTTTAACTTTTTGATTTTTAGGAAACTTTTGTATTTGAAGTAATTATTACTTTTCGAGCATATTTTTCAAGGGTTCCCAATAATACTCATTCCATCCTTCTTTCACGCTTTCATATGAGGATAAAGGCACTTCTGTCTGTTTGAATGTTAAACAGGTTCCTTTTTCAACTGATTCCAATTCAATTGTAATAGTTGAGTAATGTGTTTTTGGCCAGCCCTCTTCATTAGATCTCCAAGATTGAACAATTTTTTTGTCTTGAATTAATTCTAAATTCCTACCTTCGAGAGCACCTTCAAAAACGGTAAATTTTCCTCCTACTTCACGACTTATTCTTGCTTTAGACTCCGTAAATTTTGAGTGTTTTTTGGAATCCATAAAGGCTTCATAAACATCATGTGAAGATGCTTTTATTAATATTGACTGTTCAAGGGTTTTTGTTTTGATAACCATATTTATTTGGTTGCTATATGATAATTTAATTACAAAATTAATTAAATGAAATCTATTAGAAATATTTTAAGATAAAAGGTTAAATATTAAATATTTTATGAAGTTTGAGATATTAAGTGCCTTGATTATTATTTAAAATTAAAATTAAGAAAAGTAAATAATTATGTATCAGAAAGTTATTCCACCAAGAAAAAAACCCAGCGATGAAAAAGGGTATTTCGAGATATTAAGTAAAGCTGTTTTCAATGCAGGATTCTCTTATCAGGTTGTAAATAGAAAATGGAATGATATTAAAGAAGCTTTTAATGAATTTGATCCTAGGATAATTTCAAAATGGACTATAGATGAGATTTCAAAAACTTTAGAGTCACCTAAAATTATTCGTAATTATAAAAAAGTCAATGCTATAGTGTCTAATGCAAAAGTATTCATGGAAATTCTTGAAAAATATGGGTCATTTGATAATTATTTGAAATCTTTTAGGGAAAAAACTTATGAGGAAAAACAAAAAATATTATCAAAACAATTTAAATGGCTAGGACCAACAGGAGCTCATTTCTTTTTATGGTCTGTTGGAGAAGATGCCCCAGCATGTGAACAAATTTTACATCATAGATAACATGGAATAAAAGATTTAAGTTAAAAAGTGGCTAATTAGTAGAGGAAGATTGCTGAAGAAAAGAAAAAAAATTAAACAATTGAAGATAAAATGAAATTCCTTTAATGAGGGAAGATTACTTAGAGTATGTTGACAAAAAAATTATATGAAAAGCCAAAAGCTAAAAATTTAAAGATTCAGCTAATTATAGGCACTATATTATGTTTTACTGTCATTCCTATTATGCAGTATTTTACAGAATTGTCTGGATTTCCGGCCCAGATTTTTTCAAGTCAGTTAAGTTTTAATGGGGATATTATGAAATCCTTCTATGCAGTGACGAATATTGAGCTTTACCGAGTTGCTCCATTGTTGGATTACATATTTATGGTGGGTTATGGGTTGATTTTGTTTTCTTTATCTGTTTTAATAGCTAGAAAGTATGGATTACCTTCTAAATTAGGACAAATTTGTCTTATTACCGCAGTTTCTGGTGTAATAGCTGCAAGTTGCGATGGGGTTGAAAATATATTTATTTTAGCCATGCTTACAGATCCTGTTGGATTTCCTAATTACTGGGCTGTTTCTCATTCAATTTTCGCATTAATTAAATGGATCTTATTATTTATTACTATTACTTTGGTTATAATATTTGGAATTCTTTCATTAGTTAGGAGTAAAAAGAAACAAAATAAATCAACCAAAAATCTAAAGCCGTTATAATCTAAATCAAAGAATTTCTGGTTTAAATTATTAGTGAGGCTTCCATCAAAATTGAGGCTTAATTATGAAGTTCGGTTATACTATCCAAGGATAAATTGAAATAATTACTCAAAGAGTAATTGATTGTTCTTGGGGAAGTCTATTTTCATTGTAAGGAAGTACTTTTAATTGTTCCATTAGAGAGTCAAAATCTTGCATAAAGGTATCATTTACCTCATTTAACTCATTATTGATAGCTTTAATTGTTAATTTTAAAAACCCTTTTAAATCAAATGTTCCGTCTATTTTTCCATAGCTTAAAAGAATTAGATATAATATTTCCTCATCATTATAGGTGCCGTCACCATTGAATAATAAAGGTTTTAGCATATCATCTGATAAGAAGTACCAATATAATGAAAAGATAAAGGCATCATATAGAGCTGCGACGCCAGCTGAAAATTCGCCTTTTTTAATTCTTTTTTTACCTCCGCGAATATGAAGTCTAGCTCTGAGTAAACACTGTTCCATTTCAGGTAGTTTTTCATCAATCAATCCAAAATGAGGCATAAAGTTTAATTTTACAATTTGGTCTATGAATACAATTATTTAGATTAGGAGTAGAGACTAATTTGAATCTAACGAATATTTTTTATAAGTAATTTTCATCTGGAGCTTAATATAGATAAATTTAAAAGTATGGAAGGGGAAAAGATATAAATTTTTACACTTTTATGCTGAAATAAATATATAATAAATTTTCATTCTGGATAATGAAAAAGAAAATTCAATCGTAAGCGATTAAGCTTACCTTATTAAGATTTTGCTCATTTTCTTTTAATTCTTCAACTCTAGTATTTAATATAGAGGAGATTCTTCGGATATCTGTATTTATAGATTTCGATCCAAGTAACCATGCTAAGCAGCCTATCATTCCAATACTAGCTGAAATTAAGACTGTAGTTTGATAATTTTGATCGAAACTAGCTAGTAAAAAACCTGCAATAATCGGTCCTAATCCTGATCCTATTAACTCAAGAAGCTGATTCGCCGAACTAATCTTACCTTGAGCTTCAGGTAAGTTAATTTTTTGTAATATTGGAGGTTGATTAATAGAATAAATTGTATAAATCATTTTTGCTAAAAATGCTAAAACTCCCATAATTACAAATTCAGGATGGCTGAATATGATCGCTATAGTATTGCCTTCTTGCAAACTGAAATTGGGGATTGGGAGGGAAAAGATCAGTAAGAATATTCCGAACATCCCCATCAGCGAAGTTATAATCATATAAATTCGATTTTGAATATTTTTCTTTGCAAGACGATCAGATATTTTAGCAAAACTGATTGAACCTAATATTGCTCCTGGTACTCCAGTTATTAACATGAAAATTGTTGTAGTGAATGGGGCAACATTATGGGGAGGTCCTGTTATGTAAGCAATGAGTAAGAAATCAGGGATTGAAAGCAACACTGTGGTGAAAATACCTTCAATGAATGCGACAATATTAGTCCTTCTAAAGACTGTATCTCGCAGCATCTCCTTAGTCAGTTGATAGTTATATTTTATTTCAGAGGATGTTAGGATATCTTTCAATTCCTCTTGAGTTATACCTCTCTTAGGTTCTCGCGCTTTAATTGCAACTATCAATCCTTCAAAGATTATGAAAGAGCCTAATCCCCAATAAAACTGACGCAAAAGTAAGTTTTGAAATAGGAATGAGGAAACAAGCATTCCAATAATCTGTGCTAATTGAAAAATTGCGTTAATTGCCCCATAAAATCTTGAGCGCATAGATTCATCAACAATATCATTTACATAAGAAGTTTCAGTAGGGGCAAAAGCACCACTGAAAAATCCTTGAATAAGAAGAGTTGCAAAAAAGAAATAAAAAGAAACATTCCCTAACCCATATGGAACGAAACCATTTAAAACTAATCCAAATCCATAACATGTAATTGAAATTGCATAGATTTTTTTCCTAGAAAATTTGTCTACTAAATACCCAAAAAGTATACCAGATATAGCTGTCATAATCATCGAACTTCCTATCATTAGACCTAGTTCACCGCTATGAAATGACCCATCCTGCCAGAGAAGATTTGAAATTATTATTACATTCAAATAGACAGCACTAATAGTCATAGCATAAGATGCTTTTGAAATAAAGGCGGGCCAAGCTTTTTTTATTACATTTTCTTGTTTATTCTTCATTTTTCTTTACCTTTTTTTTTATTTTTCGAATTCGTTTTTTAATTTTATTCTCGAATTTGATATTTATTAAATTAAAAAGATAATATTTAAATGTTCGTATTTTTTATTATTATTCGAATTCGATCATTTTTTATATTTTCGAATTAAATTAATTTGGTTGAAAAAAAATGAATGATATAGCTTCAAAAAGGGAACAAATGGCTGATATAATGGATTTATTAAATAAAACAAGATTTCAGATTTTTACTTATCTTAATATATATGGAAAATTAAGCTTAACTGAGATTGCTGAAAAATTACACAAAAGCAAATCAACTATTCATGAACATATAAAAAAATTGAAAGAGGTAAACGGAATTGTTGAAGAGAAGAGAGCTATATATTCTGATCCTAATTCAGACAAACCTAAAGTTTTTGAGAATATATATTCACTCAATCCTGATTTTAGTACTGAATTGGAAGCATTTATACCAGGTCTTAACCCAAAGGAGCCAACAGTAGATCAAGCGAAAGCTATAATTGATTTACTGCTTTTCTCAATTAAAATTCGTAAAGCTAACCTGAATACAGCTCAACGCTTTATAGAAAAAGTGAGTTCAAACTTTGGGAAAGACCCTGAAAAAACGATGATTGATGTAAAAAAGTTAATTTCGGGATTGTTTCTACCTAAGTATGAAATCAAAAAAAATGAATCAGAAAAAGATGCTAAAGAGCGTTCAAATAGTAGAGAATATCCTTTAATATCCACGTACGTGCATCTCTCTCCTCGCCAATTTAATATACTATCAGAAAAATTTACAACATTCTGCCAATTATTCTATAGTGAAGAATTTAAGAGGGCATCAAGTAATGAAAAGCCTTTTATTTTTATGACGACCGGAATTCCAATAAAAAGTTTTCTAGAATTCCTAAACCAGTAATTTTAACTTTTTTTATTAATCAATCCAAGATTTTATAGGATCATCTTACGATTTACTTGTAAATTACGTCCACTATATGGGAACTACAGCTAATACATGGATCATAAGCTCTAGCAATCTTTTCAAATTCCAGTTCAATTTTATCAATTTGATTCCTTGCGAGAAGTGTATTACCACTCGTTCGAATGAACTCCTCAATATCATCAAGGAACATTACAGTGGGAGTTATGATGTTAGCGGCAGAGATTAAACCATCCTTGACCTCATAATGATGAATCAAGGTTCCACGAGGTGCTTCAACTGCTCCCGTCCCAGAACCTGTTTTATTCATAGGCTTGACAACTTTCGATTCAGGACTTTTGAGGATTTCACTTATAATTTCTGGAATACGTTCCAGTGAATAGATTTGTTCAATTGCTTGGGCGTGATTATTAAACAATGGATTTCGATACCATCTTTCATTGATGAGTGTATCAAATATTTCCATTGCTTTACCTTTAAGTCTATCACCTAGAAGTAATAACCTTGCTAGTGCCCCAACTGTAAATGGTTTGTCTAGATAAAGTCCTCGCTTAGCAAAACTATGGCTAACAACTCGCTCCTTTATTACGGAATTATAGTTTTCAACGGGGTGCTCTCTACCATCAGATGTGATGAATATATCGCCATAAAAACCATAGTTTTCATGAGGAGGTTTACAGCAGAGGAATTGTGTTTCTCTCTCCATGTGATCGGGAATCTCAAGTCCAGCAAGAAGGTTGATTGTTTCAATTGTAAACGGAACTAACTCTAAGGCTTCTTTCTTTATATTAATAAGTTCTTCATTTGTTGGTAACTTTCCGAAACCTCCAATGATTGGGTTTTCACCATGCATCATGCGTCCCCCAATCATCTTCATAATCTTATTCCCGAATTTCTTGAGCTTTAGGGCATTTTTAACAGTTTCTCCATACTTATCCATCATTAAAAAGGCATTATTATATCCTAAGAAGTCTGGTAATGCAAGAAAGTATATATGTAAGCTATGGCTTTCAATTATTTCGCCAAGGTGCATAAGTTCCCGATATAATTTTGTTGTCAAATCAACCTCAACACCTAAAGCTTTCTCTAGACCTCGGAAAGCAGCATTCTTATGAGAAAGATTGCATATAGCACAGATTCGAGGTACAATGCTTACATCTTCCTGAGGGGTTCTACCTATAACAAGAGCTTCGAAGAGTCTAGGACCCTCAAGAATTTGGACTTCAACATTACTGATTTTATTATTTTCAATCTCTACTTTGATACCACCATGACCTTCGACTCTGGCTAGTGGTTCTATCATGATCTCATTCTTATTAGACATATCATTTTCCTCCTTTATTAATGAATTTAAGGATTTTATGACCACCATATCCTCTGATCAGTCTTAAAATTTCCTCTCTTGTCTTTCCAAAGCTTTCTAAAAATTTGAGGTGATATTCAAAATTCCCATCTTCATTGGCTCCCCAGCAGCCAACGCAGGGAAGCCTATGATTGGGGCAGGCAGAACCACATCCACCTACAGTTAATGGACCGAAACAGTATATTTTATCAAGCAATAGACATCGGTTCTCATTGAGTTTACACTCGTGACATACAGGGTGGGAGTAGGGCTCTGGAATCACTCCATGTATGAGTCTTGAGATCAGAGCGAAAGCTTGTGGGGGACCAATTGGACAGCCAGGGAGATAAAAATCTACCTTAACAATCGCATCGACAGGTTGCGATTCAACAGGATCTGTTAAAAACTTATTATCTCCATAAATTTGATGCAATCTTGTTTCGAATCTGCCATCTCCAACACACATTGCTTGTGGCCCACCATTTACAGCACAGTTGCCTATTGCTACGATAATTTTCGCTCGTTTTCTTATTTCAATAATATGATCTCTCTCCTCTTTTGTACTGATACTACCTTCAATGAATGCAATATCAAGTTCCTCTTCAATTGGGTTACTTGAAGCCATTACAAAGGAACGAAAATCTACTGAATCATAAAGGTTGAGAATCTCATCCTCAGTATGCAGAATGAGAAGCTGATCCCCTGCACATCCAGTGAAGCCATAAATACCCACTTTCGGCCTTGTTAAAGGCATTCTAGTCTTATTAACTTCTACCACTTTAGATCAACTCCCTGAAGTGTAATGTATCCCAATATGTGAAAACTGGTCCGTCCATGCATGTATAGAGATGTTCGATAGCACAATGTCCACATTTTCCAATTCCACATTTCATCCGTCTTTCAAGTGATAGTTGTATTTGGTTTTTTGGTATGTTCAATTTCAGAAATTCATTGATTACAAACTTGTACATGACCGGAGGTCCGACCACCACAGCTGTGGTTTCATAGGGATCTAGTTTGGGAAGATTTTCGAAAAGTTTTGTTACCACCCCCACATTCTCGGTCCACTTCACATTTGGTTGATCCACTGTATAAAGGCACTTTATATCTTCACGTTGTTTTAATTGGAAGAATTCGGTTTTGAAAAGGAACTCATCAGGGGTTCTCGTACCATATAGGAAGAAGATTTGTTTAAACTGGTCTCGATTGTCTAAGACATAATACAGAATTGAACGAAGCGGAATAACTCCGAGTCCGCCAGCAACAATAATAAGGTTTTTATTTACCATCTGATCTAATTTAAAACCATTTCCATAGGGTCCTCTGATGTATACTACTTCATTATCTTTCTTCTGGAAAAGTGCATTAGTTAGTATTCCAACTTTTCTAACTCCCAACTCAAGAATACCTGGACGACTGGGCGTGGATGAAATAGAAAAGGGTGATTCGCCCACTCCTGGGATTGATAGCATAATAAATTGGCCAGGATTATAAGAAAATGACATAGCTTTCTTCATATCTATATGCCTAAGTTGAAAGAACCTGTGATCCTTAATAAGATCATATTGCCGAACAATCCTAGCGGCTTTTGGTTTGAAAGGGTTCTCAATTGATTCAAGCATAATCATTTCTTAAGCACCTCCCTTGTGATTAAAGCTTCTGAAACTGTAAGGACATTAATATCAACAGGACATGTTTCTACACAGCGACCGCAACCTACACAACCAGGACGTCCATAATTCTTTCCAAATGTCTTCAATTTATGACCATACCAGAGTCTGAGTCTGTCTGCGCGGGATGATCGGAAGTTATGTCCTCCTGCGACTAAACTATAGTCTATAAACATGCAACTGTCCCAGAATCTATCTCGGCGTCCTGTTGTTTCATTCGTGATATTAAAAATGTCAGTTACATTGTAACAATTGCACGTGGGGCAGACCATAGTACATTGACCGCATGAAATGCATATCTCTCCGAATTTATCCCAGACCTCACTTTCGTAGCTGAGTTCCATGATGTCAGGCATATTATCAAAATTGAAGCTCTTTTTGAACATTTTATTGCGATTTTCACGCCATTTCACATATTTCTGGATATCATCATAAGTAACATCCTCCTCAAAAAAATCCTCTCGCTCATAAATCATATCATGCCCCAAACTTGTACCTACCCAGACCAGATAATATTCACCAAGATCAACAAAGAATAAGTCAAATCCTTCCTCTATAATATCAGTATCCGTTGAATAACAAAATGAATTCTCTGTGGGAAGACAAGAAAAACCCACAATTGCCGTGTTCTGTCGTAATTTTGCATAATAAGGATCAACTGGTTCTCGCATGAAAATATCATCAAGTATAAGGAGACCATGTATTTCACAGGGATGTACTCCTAATACCACTCTTTTCTCAATTATTGAATAATCTGGAATAAAACCTTTCTCATTGAAATGCATAATTGTGAATCGCATTGGATGAAAGAGTTTTTTTAGAGGAATCATAGGATGTTCATCAGTAACAACAAAATCTGAGATATCTTCAAGCCGATCATAAGAAAGTAGGCCGTCATTATACGTTGGTCCGTATAGAGTTCCAAACTTGCTCATTGTCTCAAGAAATGTCTTGAGAAACTTCGATTGCATCTTTAATATACGCATTAATTACACCTTATTATTGATTTACAGAATTAATACTATTTTGAGTGGTTAAAGATTTACAAAATTTATTTAAGAAATTGCTATTGGTATGTTTTATTTATTTGTATATAAAAATAATGCTGAAGAATTATAAGAAATTAGATTATGTAAGGGTAAACCTGAAGGTTTGTAAAATTAATTGAAACTAAACTTGAAAGTCTGAGAACAGATCCACCCAAAACTCATGTAGCAAAAGATATGAAGTTATTAGGAGATTTTATTTGAATAGGGGTGGTTTAAATCGATTAAAGGGTATCAATAATATAATAGCTAACAATAGATTGATAGGAGATATACGAAGCGGCAACCAAGAGCATGATTAAATACTTCAAATGCGAAAATCTATCATAGTAAAAGATCATAAATCATGAATTGAACTACGAACAAGCCAAAGAAGAATAATCCAATACCTACGATCAACATCAGGAAAAATGATAAGAATTTTAATCCATGTTCTAATATTGATTCATTTGGGTTATGAGGATTGTAAAATACATTAATAATATTTCCTTCTTCATATTTTTCTGTTTTCATCATGGCAAAGATTTTAGGAACAAATGTTCGTGTTCCATGCACGAAATCGAGTTTTATTTGATGATTAGTAAATTTTTGACCTTGAACCTCATATGTGTAGGTTACATCCACATTATAAGAAACAGTTCGATCTTCTTTTTGTCTATAAACCATTACTTTTTATATTTCTCCTTCTACATAGGGCCATTTTTTACT
>JBHLNW010000071.1:0-19132 GCA_048941185.1 Promethearchaeota archaeon | reverse complement strand
CTACATCTAGTACAGAGTGATACATTTCTGCCGCTTTATCCCATAAAAATCCAATTTCGATGGTATCAAGAACCATCCCAAATGTTGGCCCGTGTGATGTTTCAGTTGCATTAAATCTAGTTTCAAACCAATGTTCAACTGGTTTTTCTCCACAATTAATACCACTGTTCTTTTCACATACTTCTTTAGTGATTTCTTCTTCAAGATTGACCAGTCTTTTAATCCCTTCACATACAAATATGACCAAAACTTTATCCTTAGCCTTATCTATATGAGGAAAGTGTCTAACTGTTTCAACAACATCGTAAATCCGGATAACCGCAGGATATATTTGTTGTCTTAATATCTGTCTTGTAGCTTCTAAAGAATCCTCGATAGTAGGAAAAGCATAAGAAATAAGTGTTCTCGATTCAGGATAAGGCCAAATTTTTAGTGTGACTTTTGTTATAATCCCCAGTGTACCTCCACCTCCAATAAACAGCTTCTCAAATTGAGGACCGGTTGATGCTCTAGCAATAGTCTTAAATTTTAGGATATCTCCTTGTGGTAAAATTACTTCCATACCCATTACCATATCCTCAATTTTACCATATTTAGTTGAGAATTGTCCTGCGGACCTATGAGCAATCCATCCGCCTACAGAAGAATAATTGAGAGACTGAGGGATATGTCCATGAGTATAACCTTGTGCATTTAAATATCGTTCTAAATTCATTCCATTTATTCCAGATTCAACCGTAACTGTCAGATCCTTATCATTTATATTAAGAATTTTATTAAATTTTTTCATATCAATAATTATTCCCCCATAAACTGGTATAGCGCCCCCAACAACTCCAGATCCTCCTCCATAAGGTATTATTGGAATTTTTTCTTGATTCGCTAACTTCAAGATGTTACTTATTTGTTCCACGGTGTCTGGCCATGTAATAAAATCTGGAGATCCCGCAATCTTTCCTTGGAGTGTCCAATTGCATCCAATTAATGTCGCATCTTTTGTATAAGCTAATAAATCAATTGCTTTTGAAGAAACATTTTTTTCTCCAACAATTTTTCTCAATTTATCTTCTATTTTCTTTTTATCTTTACATTCCCATCTATTTTCATTATAAATTAACTCAAAATCCTCTAATTCCATAAATATCATTAGTTTTTTTCGGTAACTTAGTTAAATAATTAATGGTAATAAATAATTTTTAGTCTTATAGATGTTAAAAATCAAATCCAAAAAAGAAGTAGAACAAAGATAAGAATTACTAGAATTAATAAATAGTTTCTCCTGTTACCCGGTTTACTTTCAAATGTCTAAATTTTGCTTTTTCCCTAATTATTTCTTTAGTATTTGAAATTTTTTCGTATATCTCTTGTGGAAACAAATATTTGGCTAGATGAATAATCATTTCTTTAGTTTCAATACAATTGAATAATTTTAAACTTTCAAGAGAGTAAAATAATTCACTAATTAAATCATAATTTGTATCTATCGAAAAATCAAGTAGTTCTAAATTACGATAAATTCTTGATACAATATTTTCTAAAATACTAAACTCCTTAAGTTTATCAAGTGTATTACTCATATAATAATTAAAAAGAACATAATATGTGGCTTCTGATGATACAAATCCATCTCTAAATTGCTTGATCCCATCTGGAGTTATTCGTAAATCAATTTCTTCTTTTATTGCTCTTATTAGGTTTTCATTTTTAGTTATTCCTAACTGAGCATACATCTTTAAAATTACAACTAATTGAGATGTCTCAAGATCTTTTAAATAATTAGATTCATAGAATTTAGATTCAGTTTTAATAAGTTTGCTCAC
This sequence comes from Promethearchaeota archaeon, assembly GCA_048941185.1. Taxonomy (GTDB): domain Archaea; phylum Asgardarchaeota; class Lokiarchaeia; order Sigyniarchaeales; family SOKP01; genus Loki-b32. Next base: position 17,312 of record JBHLNW010000071.1, on the reverse strand, counting down.
TTTTTGATGATCTAACCATAATTTCATCAATTCGGTAGATTTAATAAAATAATACGCTCCATCTGTCGCTTCAATGAGAGGTGATTCGTATCTATCTATAGCTTCTTCATATAAATTTAATAAAAAGTCAATAATCTTTTTCTTTTCAAGTTCAACTTTTAGATATGTTGCCAAATAAATTCCACAAAAATAAATATCTGGATTTTTCAAGGATACCATCGGTACATCTATTAACCACTCATCAACATTATTTTCTAAATATGTTTTTATATGAGAAAAATCAAAAACCTTCTGAAGGTGGAAAAAGTGAATGATCCTATAAATCAAATATAAAATTTGGAGTTTAAATTGTGGTTCTTCTAGGTCTTCTAAACTTTCAATATTTTGTTTATTCGTCTTAAATTTTTCAATAATTCTTTCTTGAATTTGGATATATTTCTTTAAATTCTCTCTTTTTTCGGCAGATCTTTCAATTAATGTTTTCAAATTTCTAAGTTCCATAATGAACTCAATCGTTAAAAAGCCCTCAGACTTCAATTTCAACATTAATGGAGCTACATCGACATCTACAAGATAATCAACTATTTTTTCTAAAAAGATCTCATAGATAATAGGTGCTAGTTTTGTTTCATAAAGTTCTAATACTGTTGTAATTTGCACTCTCTCTTGTTTAGTGAGTTCTAGAAAAGGATCTAAAAATTCATTTTCAATATCTTTACTATTAAATCCGATTTCTTTAATTATTTTTATGATATACTGTGCAAGTTCTTCCAGTTTTTGGTTAATATTATTTTCATTTATCCTTATATCAATAAAAAATCCATTTATTTTCTCCCGGAAGTATTGATCAATATTGTTATAAAAAAGATCAATTTCCTTAAAGTATAAATCTAATATGTTAAATAATCCTTGAAAAATCATAACCTTTAAAAAAGCAAATCGAGAATCTTGATTAAGTACTATTTAAAGAATGTTTTTAAAAAATTAATAGTTTTTCCTTTTCTCTTAAAACTGATAATCCATATACCCAAATAACAGATTTATTCTATTCTTCACCTTTCCTTATATATTTTTCCCTAAATATCATTAATTCCATAAATTAAATATAAAAAGTAGAAAACCTTCTAAATCTCATAATACAATACTGTCATATTCATAATAAAACACAAATAACACGTAAAAAAGAAATAATGGCAAATTCTATTTTTGGAACCTCTGGGATTCGTCGTGTATTTTTAAACTATTCAGAATCTGATGTTATGTTTACTCCTCAAATGTCCTTAGATGTAGGGCTTTCATTAGGAACTTTTTTAAAAGCTGGAAGTACTGTTGTAATAGGCAAAGATATACGAATGTCAGCTTTACCAATAGAATATGCATTAATCTCCGGAATTGTTAGCTGTGGATGTAACGTTAAAACTTTAGGAATCGTTACCACACCTACATTAGCAGCATCATTACACTTATTAGAGGCAGATGCTGGAGTTATGATAACTGCCTCACATAATACTCCAGAGTATATAGGTTTGAAGCTGTGGAATCCTTCAGGTGTAGGATATTCTCCCGAGCAAGAAATTGAAATTTCAAGGATTTATGACCAGAAAGATTTTCTAAAAATTGAATATGATCAGATTGGGAAAGTGACTGAAATCAATGACATAAATGACATTCACATCTCAAAAATAACAGATCGAATAAAATTTGATGGAAGTGACTTATTTGCAATTGTTGACGCTGGGAATGGTTCTGGGTGTGATATTGTACCAAAACTTCTTTCAGCTTATAATATTAATATTATGACCTTAAATAGTCAGATGGATGGAAGATTTCCTGGACGTCATTCAGAACCAAGCAAAGAAAATTTAATCCAAATATCAAAATTCCTAAAAATTTCTCAACATGAAGACATTGGTATCGCATTAGATGGAGACGCTGATAGAGTAATCTTTTTAGATGAAGATGGTGAAATAGTCGACCCAATTCGATTATTAGCATTACTTGCTAAATATTTTATTCAAGAAAATAATGTCCCTGAGGATAAAATGAAGATTGCTACACCTATTAATTCATCAAGCTTAATTGATGATGTATTAAACCCTCTTGGTTGTGAGGTTATTCGAACAGAGGTTGGAGATATTAAAGTTTCTCTTGCACTACAAGAGCATGAAGGATTTTTGGGTGGTGAAACCTCTGGTACTTACATTTGGCCTAATTATCATTTTGGTCCAGATTCTATAGTTACCATCGCTACTGTATTGCAAATGATAACTAAAACTGGTCTTAGTTTAAAAGAATTACTCTCAGATATACCAGAATATCCCTATTATGCTGAGAAATTCAAATTGAAAAAAGATATCCCTTTTTCTGATAAGATCCATCAGATGATTATTAATGAAATGACGAATTCATTAGAAAACCTCGATAAGAAAAATATAAGTATCAATAGAATGGACGGATGTAGGTTCGATTTTGAAGATGGTTGGTTATTGATAAGAAGGTCTGGAACAAGTCCTTATTTAAGAATTTCAGGTGAATCGACTATAGATATGAACCATTCAATAGAAATGAACGATCTTGCAATGAAAAATATGCAGAAATTAAATCTTATATAATGTTTCTAGTTTTTCTCAGCTTAATTGAAATTATTTTTTAATATTTTATTCTCGTTTCTGAATTTCAATAATCTTAAAATAATTTTCAAAATATCTTTAACATGATAGCACTTATTATGATTCAGTAAAATGTGTGGCATTTTTGGTATTGTTACTAATCAAGAGAATTTAGACATAGGTAATAATGTATTCGAAGGAATCAAACGTTTAGAATACCGTGGATATGATTCTTGTGGGATTGTTTCTATAGCAAATAAAAAATTATTTGTTAAAAAAGATTCTGGTAAAATTAATGAAATTCATAAAAAGTTAAAATTAAATGAATGCCCCAATGGTTCTAAACTTGCTTTAGCTCACACAAGATGGGCAACTCACGGTCCACCAACAAAAATTAATAGTCATCCTCAGTTAGATTGCACTAATAAAATAGCCGTAGTTCATAATGGGATTCTTGAAAATTTCATAGAACTGAAAGAAGAATTAATATCCAAGGGGCATAATTTTAAATCTGAAACCGATACAGAAATTATCCCTCATCTAATTGAGGAGAATTTGAATACACATGAAAATTTAAAAGACGCGGTAGTTTCTGCGATTAAAAACTGTAAAGGTGCCTTTGGACTTGCTATTTGTCATGCTGATTATCCAGATACCATCATTGTTGTACGTAGAGAATCACCGTTGATAATAGGGATCGAAGAAGGAAAAACAACTTACTGTGCGTCAGATATACCTGCATTTTTACCTTATACAAGAAATTGTTATATTTTAGAGGATGACGAGGTAGCTATTTTAAAACCCGGGACAGTAGAATTTTACGATATATACGACAGTGATAAAGCTAAAGTAAAAGAAATCCAAAAAATTGAATGGACTATCGATGCAGCTGAGAGAGGTGGATATAAGCACTTCATGCTAAAAGAGATATATGAAGAGCCAGATGCATTAAGAAGAACCATGAAAATTTCTAACACTTCACTGAAAAGATTCGCTGAGTGTTTAACAGATGCAGAGCATATTTATATAACAGCTGCAGGAACTTCCTTCTTTGCTTCATTAGCAGGAAAATTTATTTTAACAAAATTTCTTGGTAAATATATTGAAGCTATAGAATGTTCTGAATTTAAAACTCAATTAAGTAATTCTCTTGAAGATAATTCTGTAATAATTGCAGTATCCCAATCGGGAGAAACTATTGATCTAATTGAACCAATTCGATGGGCAAAAGAATATAATTCAAATGTAAAAATATTATCAATTACAAATATTGTTGGATCAACACTTACACGACATTCAGATGAGGTCATAATTACTCAAGCAGGTCCTGAAATTGGAGTTGCAGCAACAAAAACATATGTTACCCAAGTTCTAACGCTTGCATTAGTTGCTTTAGAAATTGCTAAGTTAAAAAAAAAATTATCAAATGAAGAAATTCAGAAATATTTTGAAGCACTAAACTCAATACCTAATATTATCGAGGAATTACTAGAAAAAAGTGTTGATCAAATCAAAAAAATCGTAAAAAGCTTAGAAAAGACTCATAACTTTTTCTTTCTAGCTCGTGGTGCTTCAATAGCAACTGCAAAAGAAGGAGGCTTAAAGTTAAAAGAGGTTGCATGCCGTTTTATTGAAGGATATTCTGCAGCACATGCGAAACATGGACCAATTTCGTTAGTAAGGAAAGGATACCCAATCATTTTTATAGGACCTCCAGATGAGACCTATGAAAGGTTGATTGGAAATGTTATGGAATTTAAAGCTAGAGGTGGTAAAATCATCTCATTAGTTGTAGAAAGTGATGTTAAGATTACTAATTTGAGTGATATGACAATTCGAATACCTCAGCCTGATGATAAATATCATACAATTTTTAGTTCAATCACTTTTATTCCAGCTCTACAGTTATTGGCTTATTATGCTGCCCTTGAACATAATCTGGATCCTGATAAACCATTAAATTTAGCAAAAACGGTTACTGTTCACTAAATTGGTTATTTAGATTTTTTAATGTCAAAAATATGGCCTTTCCATGGGTTTAATTCAATATATAAACCATATTTATACAAATCCTCTCCATTGTAAACATAATCTTTATTATTAAGCAAATCAGTAAATCTCCATTTAAAGGTATCAAAATGGAAAGGACTTATTTTGACATGAGCCTTTGAGAAATTTGGACTATAATTAACAAGAACAAGCCGATAAGTGCTATCTATCCACCATAAATAAGCAATTATATTTAAAAATGAATCATTGTTATCATCTATTGGTTTAACTTCACAGATTGACCAGTTAGGATTCTTAAATTCTTGACTTGGTATCGCATTTAATAAGTTTCGATAAAAATTTAATACATCACTATTTTTCTCCTCAATGGGTTGCCTTCTTAATTGGACGGGAGTTCTTATTTTATTACCATAAATTTGACCTTCATTTATTAATCTCATTCCTGGTAAAGTAGTTGCTATAATTGCTGCTGCTAATGACTTTTCATAACCGAATTTTTCAATAGCTCTTTTTTCATCATGATTTTCAATATATCGAACCAATTTACTCTGATAAGCCCATTCTGCCTTCAGATGATCTCTAATAGCATTTACATTTTCATAGATTAATCTTTCATATAATCTTTTATCATAACAGAAATCAAATCCTTGCTGTTGAAGTTCCCATTCCATCCCCCAATATACCTCTGCTATAAAAACAAAATTTGGAAATTCTTTTTTTACAGCTGGAATAATTTCTTCCCAAAAATCTTTATTAGGAATAATCCCGGCTTTTTCGCCCCATGTTTTACTAAATACTTTGTTTGTCATCAGCATAGCCATATCACATCTAACTCCATCACAAATTTCCGCAATACTGAGCAGTGTATTAATGGTCTTCTCTCTGGCTTCTTTAGAAAAAGCATTAATTTGTATTGTATCTGTCCAAGGTGGAAAATTAGGATCACGACCATAAGCAAAGATTTTTTTTCCTATACTAAAATACTCGTAGGGATGAGACATTAAATTATCCAAAGTTCCCTCGATAAATAAGTCTGATTCAAATGTCCATAATGAATCAATAGAAACATGATTAGGGACATAATCTAATATTAAATGAATATTTTTTTCAGCTAATTTCTCCCTAACTTTTTTTAAACCATCTCTCCCACCTATCTTGTTGTCTACATGGTAATAATATACAGCATAAGGAGAACCTACAACGTCTTCATCCCTAAAATCATTTAAGGTTTTATGATATTCTTTTAATAGCTCAGGATGTTCAAGGGCTATCTTTTTACTAGCAGGACTTCTTTCCCAGACACCCATCAACCATACTGCGTCAAAAAGCATTATCTCCTGGTTAAATATTTGCTCAGGGAGGTTATTCAAATTTATTGGGATATTATAAGTTTCTGAGAATGAATAAAGCCATGGTAATGTATTAATTTCAAGAATTTTTGGATTTTTTATCAAATTGGTTTTTTTTATGGGCATTTTAACATCTGCCTTAAAATTGTTAGATTAAATTTATGATAATGGATTCCTTTGTTTTAGAAAGGAATATATATAAATTTCTTTATAATCATTATAATATTAGAAAAAATAATATATATTTTGGTTAAAAATGAGTGAAGAGAAAGAAGCCCTACGGAAGTTAATAATGCTTATATCCGACTTACGTGCTAAGGATGAAGAAAGATATGAAGCTCATGTTAATTTCATGAATGAAACCATAAAAATGATAAGTGCTATAGAATCTCAAATGAACAAACACTGGAATACAGTTTTAGAATCATTAAAAGAATTAAATGATAACATAAGTGCTAATTTAGATTCATTACTCACCGGAATAAACCCGAAAGGATTAAGAGAAACATCAAAATCCCTAAAAGAAATAATGGATACAATGAATAAAAGTGTTCAATCAATGAATCTTGAAAAAGTTTTAAGTGAATTGAAAATTTTGAAATCAGGAGGAATCACTTATGTACCAGCAGCCTCAGTGGCAGTGGGACAGCAGCCAGAACAGATTTCTGCTGATATGAGTCTAAAGCCAACGGGATTAAAAGCACCATTGGGAACTGGAGCATCAGCAACAAGTAAGGAAGCAGAATGGGTAGATCCTCACGAAAAAGCAAAAAAGGAAAAGGAGGATCAACATCTTCTAAAGCCATCTGACTTTTTTGGTACTTAAATCTTAGTCAATTTAGCTGAAAAGTTCCAAAAAAGGACCTAATTTGGCTTTAACTTGTTCTATATTCTCACCTATCTTCTTAAATTTGATACTAATTGATGGAATTCTTTGATCTATTCTAATTTTATTTTTTAATAAATCATAGCATTTTGAATTTAGATGACAATTTTCTAGTTGATTGATAATAAGACCATCAACTTTAGTTTTTTTAATATATTTTTGGTAAGATGCGATGAATGCTTCACAATTATCTATACAAAATAAACCTTTATTTGATGCATTTAAAAGAAATTTAGCATACTCTTCAATTGGATCAGAATCTTTTGATACCGGAATTTCATCTAATAATCCTAATAAATCCCAATCTGAATAAATTACTTTACCTCCTAATTCATATACAATTTCTTGAGTTATTGGTTCCCAACCATTGAATATTGGAGAAAATAGTATTCTTGGTCTATTTGACACATCCATACCAACACTCCGTTCTATACGTTCTCGCATTTCCTTTACCAATTGACTAATATTTTCTAAATATCTCTGAGCATTTGAATTATAATCCTGAAAAGAGATAGTTAATAGTGCTAATATTTCTGCGAACGTAGCAGGATTACAAGGATAAAAATCCGAAGGGCTTATTTCATAAAGAATTGATTTATAATATCTTTTTATTTGATTTCCAATTCGAAATTGTTTTTTAAGACTGTTATCGGTTACAATATTTCCGGTAATCTTCTCTATTTCAATAATTGCCTTTTGAATATTCGTTATCATAATCTCCAAATTGTTATCTTTGTTTTCTTTATCAATTGGGGGTATCTCAACCCAAATTTGGTTTGGAAATATTGCTCTTAAAGATTTAAGATATTGGTTATATTTATTACATCGAATTGAATAATTTAAACTACAATCACAAATATTTGCTTCTGAAGTATGCATCCCATAAATAGATTTAATACCGAAACAAAATTCTGAACTAACATTCTTTTTTATTGCTAAATCGTATAACTTATTATATTTATTATTAATCGAATTAATAACATCACTTAAAACATTATCAACTATTTTAAGAAAGTCCACTTGTCTCGCAATACCTAATAATTTTGTTGTTAGATTCCAACCAAATAGACTTGTTGCAGAATTTAAAGCAAGCAAATATAAATTAAGCTTAAACTTTTCAAGACGGATAGGAAAAACTGGAATGGAATCAGCAGCAAAAACTAAATCAGGAAATCCTGAAGATACAGAAATTAGAGTTTTTCTTTCTTTAGATTTTTTTTTTTTTAAATAATCTCTTCCTGTTAAGAAATTGTATGCAATTTTTAAGACTGATGTAAAGTTTACGACATCATCAGCATATATGCTCATTTTACTATATCTCTTTTAACTCAAATAAATCATTTTGATATTTCGGAATCTACATTTTAAATTTAGTCATAAGAATGTTTTAAGATTTTTGAGATTAATTAACTTATTCTAGAATTAATAGAGAAGAGAAAATAAAAAAATCATAAAATAGTTAAATAGAATATATTTCAGAAAATTTATAAATTGTATTAACTCGTTTTTGCAAAAAATTAAATATCTTAATTTTTTTATTAAAGTAGATACAAAAATGATTTGATATTCCTTTTTCGCATTTATCCCTATAAGTTAACCTGGATATCAAAAAAGATATTCGAATGGAAATAAAGTTTTGAATTTTATGCTTTTCCCTAAGAGCTTTTCTACTAAATTGCTCAAATAGGTTAATTTTTGGTGTTGTAGTAATAAATCGAAAAAATAATTAAGATATCATATTAAAAATTAAAATTGGAATTATAAGAAAAAAATATTATCAAAATAACGTGAGTTAAATGCATAAATATTATTGTAATAAATGTAGAATGCATCATCATCGAGGTAAGATCTATAAAGATCATTATAACTATAAAAATGAAGAAATTATTGAAAATAACGATAAAAATCCTGATGATGGAGGAATAAAGATAAATTTCGATGATCTTAGACCTATTGCTAAACGTCAACTTCAAAGATTATATAAAAAAATGAAATCTTCTGAAAATCATGACCTTTATAAGATTGAAATTATGAAGTTAATAAAAAAAGAAAATGGTGGTTAATTATGGCAGACATTAAAGATTCACATGAAATAAGTGAACTTAAAGAAGAATTGGATTATCAGGTAAATAATATTGTAGCAACCGCGAAAATGGAAATAATTGAAAAAATAAATCTAATAAAAATTGCACAGAAACTAGAAAATTGTGAATACCATCCAGAAAGATTCCCAGGTGTTATATATAGAGATGATAAACCCCGAGCAACTTTTTTAATTTTTTCTTCCGGAAAAATGGTTATTACAGGATTAGAATATGTTGAAAATGCTGAGAAAGCAGTAATGAAAGTAATAAAGAAGCTGAAAAAAGTTGGTATTAAATTGAATGACCCAGAAATTTCTATTCAAAACATCGTTTCAAGTGGTGATCTGCATACCCATATTAATTTAAATAAAGCAGTTTTACAAATGGAGTATGTTATGTATGAGCCAGAAGTCTTTCCGGGATTAATATATAATATGAAAAACCCTCGTGCCGTATTTCTACTTTTTTCAACGGGGAGATTTGTATGTACAGGAGTAAAAAGAGAAGTAATTTTAGAAAAGGCGATTTTGAAGTTAAAACAAGAAATTAACAAAATGGATATAACTAGTGAAAAAGTCATTAAAGAAGAATTTGAAATAACTTTCATATAAAGAACGAAATATTTAAACACCAGATATAATTGCAGGAATATGGTTGAGTTTTGCAAAAATTGTGGAGGAATGATGCTTCCTTCTAAAAATAAGATTGAGAAGGTTCTCGTTTGTAATTTATGTGGTCAATCTAAACCCCTGGAGGAAGATTTAATTCAATGCTATAAATTCAATACTGAAATATATCATCCTCCTGGGGAAGAATTTAAAAATTTAGAAAAAATGAAAGATTGGAAAAAAGAGATGACCAACGGGAAATAATTTACGATGGCATTCTTAATCTTATAATAAAAAAATAATAATTGAATGAAAATTATGGTTGATAAAGATAAAAAGAATAAAAATCAGAGTTTAAATTTTTTAAATCTTATAAAATTTAAGCAAGTCGATATAATTGGTAAAAAAGGTAGGAGGAAGAGAAACTTAAAAATTAACATAATTTCAAAAATAAAAAGACGCTCTAAAAAAAAGAAAGTTTTAAATGAAATATCAAAAGATATAGAAAAAGTTAAACTAAAACCTAAAAATTTAATTTTATTAGACTATATTAACAAAAAAATATCGAATCCCTAAAAGTAGATTAAATATTTAATCAATTTTTTTTTATTGCTAAATATAAAAACCTTTTTTAATAGTAAGCTTATTTAAGTTAATTATAAATTAACACGAAATTCAATTATAAAAATGAAGCTTGGAAAAATTGAATGGAAGCAAAGTCTAGTAAAAAGCTTAATTTATCGATCACTTACAATAGTACTTGGAACTTTAACAGCATTCCTAATTACTGGCAGTGTAGCAATCGCTACAACAACTGCTCTTTTAACAGAAACAGTGCAAAGTGTAAACTATTTTATATATGAATTAACATGGAGTAATATATCTAGAAGGAAACTTGAGAAGAAAATAATTGAAAGAATTAAACGAAAAGAAATTAACTTAAAATTGGATTTCTCTTCAATTAAAGAACTTGCTTATCAAATCTCTCAAATCGATACATTTATTCCCAAATTATATATTCAAACAAAAGCAATCTTCAACAGTATGCTAGAAAATGAAGAATTGGAAGAAATCCATGAAGATATTAAAAAATACAAGGAATCTTTTGAAGCTGTTCATTCAGGAAGAAAATTGTTTTTTCCAAAAGAGAATTAATAGATAATTAATTTTATCGATTTTAAATATGATTAAATAGGAGATATGGTGTACTTCTCTCTTATTATTAGATTTTGCATCGAACATAAAAATATTTTTACATTTTTTCTAGATTGCGGTCTACAGTTTATCTACTTTATAATTTTTTCACTAAGATTTGTTTAGATGCGTGAATTATATCTAGCTTAGGCAACTCTTGAATTTTTTTAATAAGTTCTACTTGATTTTTAATTGTAGTCCAGTTCGAGTTTGCAACTTGAGAAATTTCGCTTATTGTATGAAATTTTCCATCAGTTAAGGCATTATAAATATTTTCAATTATTTGTAATGTTGTTTTCCTTTGAGACTGGCTTATGGAAATATCCTTTCACCAATTTATTTAATATAAATTATAGAAATTGAATAACTATTATTATTTAATATTAATATATAGATATTGTATATAAAAGTATATAAGTCTATTGAATTTATAAACAAATACTATTACTTAGAAGATCATTTATTTAATTAATAACTAGATTTATTTCTATTTAAAGAATCATCATATTTATATATCAAACATTGCTATAATAATATAATATCTATTATATATATTTGTAATACTACTCAAAATGTAGTAAATATGACTATTTTTAATTCACAACAATCGACTTTGGAAAGACTTCAAAGTCGATTTTGGGAATAATTGAGAAAAATACTAATACAACTCCCATAGGGAGGTAATTTTATGATAAATAACAATAATAATAGGATCAAAAAGCAAGAAGTAAAAAGAATTTTAACAGCTTGTATTGGTCAATGTGTTCATGTTGCAGGAATTCATAATTTCATGAATATTGCATCTCAATTAGGGTTTAAATGCATATTTTTAGGACCTGCAACACCTCATTCTAAAATTGTTAATAAATTGAAAATTATTAGACCAAATATTTTAGGGCTCAGTTATAGGTTAACACCTTCTACTCTTAAACCACTACTTCAAAAATTTTCAGAAGAATATGAAAAATTGACATATAAACCTAAGCAACTACTTTTTGCTGGGACTCCAGGAGGAGTTAAAGTTGCAAAAGAATATGGTATTTTCAATGAGTACTTTATTGGTGGAGAGTCAAAATATAAAATTATTTCTATTTTAAGAAAAGATTTAGTTAGCTCTGAAGAAAAGGCAAAAATTCCAAAGGATTTGATTGCACGAATAAAATGGAAAAAACCCTATCCAGTTTTAAGAGCTCATTTTGGTTTACCATCTTTAAAAGATACATTAAAAGGCATCACAAAAATTGCAGATGCTGAAGTATTGGATATCATTTCTTTAGCTCCCGATCAAAATACTCAAGCTAATTACTACCATCCTAAAGACCAAGTCAAAGAATTATCTGGAGCTGGAGGAGTACCTATCAGAACAAGACAAGAGTTTTTAAAGCTCCATAATGCAAGATTAACTGGAAATAATCCATTGCTTCGAATCTATGCAGGTACTCGTGATTTTATAAAATTAGCAAAATTATACAGAGAAACTATTAATAATGCTTGGGCTGCTATTCCAATTTTTTGGTTTAATCAAATGGATGGAAGAGGGCCATTAACTTTAACAGAATCAATACGACAACATTTGGAAGCAATAAAATGGCATGCAATAAATAACATACCTGTAGAGATTAATGATTCTCACCATTGGAGCTTAAGGAATGCTCCAGATGCTATTGCTGTAGCAGATATGTATTTAAGTGGGATAATAGCTAAAAAATTAGGTGTGAGATATTTTATTGCTCAATATATGTTTAATACCCCACCTTCCAGCTCGCTTGACATGGATTTAGCTAAGATTTTAGCAAAAAATGAATTACTTCATACTTTAACAGACAATAGTTTTTCTGTGATAAAACAAGTAAGGACGGGATTAGCTAGCTTTCCATTGGATTTAGATAAGGCAAAAGGACAATTAGCAATTACGACGATGGTTCAATTAGCAATAAAACCAGATATTGTTCATGTAGTAAGCTATTCAGAAGCTGATCATGCGGCTCTTCCAGAAGATGTTATAGAGAGTTGTAAAATTGTGGACCAAATTATTAATAAAAATTATTCTAGTAAAATTAACCTTATTGATAATAAAATTCTGAGAAGAAAAGAAGTATTAATTAACCAAGCAAAATGGATTATTGATTTAATACCATTTTTAGCTAAAAATGAAGAAGAACATGAGGAACCTTATACAACACCAAATGTATTAAATCGTCTAGTAAAATATGGAATATTTGATGCTCCACATTTAATGAATAATAAATATGCTTTGGGTAAGATTAAAACAAAAATGCATGATGGCGCTTGTTATTCATGGGATGATTCAATGCAAAAAATGTACGATGAAATACAAAGAATAAAAGATATAATTTATGATCTCCCTGATGTGAAATTATCAAATTTAATAGAAACAGAAGATAAAAATGTTTTTGGGGTGATGGATAAATGAAATTTTGTATAATAGGAGCAGGTAGTGGAGGTCGTGCATTTTCAGCGTATCTCTCTTCCAAAGGACATCCTGTAAATTTATATAATCGGTCACTAACAAGGATTATAGATATAAAAAAGAAAGGTGGAATCAAGGCATTTGGAGAAATAAAAGGCTTTTTTCCGATTGATACTGTTACCCAAGATCTTAAACATGCCATTATAGATGCCGATGTAATATTAATAGTTGTACACGCTTCCGCACATAAAGATATTGCCAAAAAAATTGTAAAATACCTCTCTCATGATCAAATAATATTATTAAATCCTGGAAGAACTTTTGGTGCTGTTGAATTTCGAAAAATATTTGAAGAAAATGGAATTAAATTTCCAGTTTTCATTGCTGAAACTCAAACACTACTTTTTACTTCAAGACAGCTAAAAAAAAATGGAGTAAAAATCCTTAAGATTAAAGATTCTGTAGAAATTTCAGCTTTTCCAGAAAAAAACACTTTTTTTATTTATGACACCTTAAAAGACATATTTCCTCAATTCCGTCCAGTAGAAAATTACCTTGAAATGACATTGAATAATATAGGCATGTTATTACATCCAACCATTTCTTTATTAAACGCAGGTGCCATGGATTCTGGATTAAATTTTTATTTCTACTCAGAGGGTGCAACTAATCGAATTTGTGAGGTCTTAGAAAATATTCAAATTGAAATAAATAAAATATTTAGAGTGTTAGGATTAAAACAATTTAGTTTTTGCGATTGGGTAAATAAGTCATACGGAGTTAATGAGAATTGTATCCATAAATCAATTCAAGGCATAAAAGCTTATGAGAATATTGTAGCGCCTAAAAAGTTGATTACGAGATATTTTACGGAAGATATACCAACTGGTTTAGTCCCGATTTCAACTTTAGCTAAGTTCCTCGGCATTCAAACGCCAATTATAGATGCTATAATAAATCTTTCTTCAATATTATGTGGAATTAATTTCAAGATTGAAGGAAGAACTGTTAAGGGATTAGATATCGAAAAATTTATTAATAGCCATATAGCTACTGAAGAATTAATAAATTTAAGAGCAGAACAAAAAATTCAAATCAATTAATTTTTCACTAATATTTATATAAATTTTGATCTCAATAGTTATTTACTAGAAATTATCCCATGATCTTTCCTACTAATTCATCATTAAGTGAAAATGATATTGAAGTCTCATTGAAAAATGTGACGAAAGATGGATATATTTCACAGATTATGGTGAATCTGACAACTGGTCCTATTTTGATTTCTTTTGCTTTAAGGTTTGGAGCTAATATTTTTATACTTGGACTTTTAGGAGCGATTCCAACATTATGTAATTTCTTTCAAATACCTACTATTTTTTTAATTGAAAAATTACGTAATAGACGTATAATTAGTGTATTTTCCCTGACTTCATATAGAATCTGTATTTTAGCTATAGGTTTAATTCCGTTTCTTTTTCAGTATGAATTAAGCTTAATTTTCTTAATAATTTTCTTAATTTTGCAATCAATCTTCGCTTCAATTGGCCACACTGCCTGGAATTATTGGATGCATGATTTAATTCCGCAAAAAATCCTGGGAAAATTCTATTCAAAAAGAATATTATTATCTACGCTTATGGGGTTAGTAACTAGTTTATTAGCTGGAATATTTATAGATCTTTGGAAAACCAGATTTCCTTTTATCGAAAATTTTAGTTATTCTTTTCTTTATTTTTTAGGTTTTATTTTTGGCATGATAAGTGTCTATTATATATCAAAAGTATCTGAACCAACAATGTTAATGTTGGAAATGAAACCGAAACTTCCTCAATTAATTACTGAACCTTATAAAGATAAAAACTACAAAAATCTTCTAATTTTTTTATTTCTGTGGTACTTTACGATTGGATTTACAATTCCATTCTTTACGGTTTATATGCTCGAAAAACTGCACTTAAGTCTAACACTTGTTATATGTTTCAATATAATAAGTCAAATTACTAATCTAACATTTTTACAATTATGGGGCTCTCTCTCTGATAAATTTAGCCATAAATCTGTACTAAATATCTCATGCCCCTTATTTCTTATCTGTATTCTTGCTTGGGTTTTTACATCACTCCCAAGTGCATATTGGTTGACAGTACCTTTATTGATACTGATTCATGTCTTTATGGGGATTTCATTAGCAGGTACCACCCTTTCACTAGGGAATATCAGCTTAAAATTAGCTCCAAAAGGCAAAGCTAATTGGTATCTTGCAGTTACAAGTTTAATTACTTCTATTTCCCTAGGAATTGCCCCAATAATAGGTGGTTTATGTGCAAATTATTTTGAGCATTCTGAATTTTATTGGACTTTTAATTGGAATCTACCAAATGATAGTGGAACTATTCAAATTCTAAATTTACAAGGATTGGATTTTTTCTTTTTAGTAGCTATTTTAATAGGTATTTTTGCGATCCACCGATTAGCATTAGTAAAGGAAGAAGGAGAAGTTAAAAATAAGATCATTAGAAGTGAAATTTTATTAGAAATAAGAAAATCATTAAGAATTCTATTTCGTATAGGAAAATCAAAAGAACCTTTAATAACCGCAATCTCAACTTATCCTTGGCAATTAAAAAAACCTTTAAAAAAGGAGAAAAGAAAAAACAAAATCTAAAATTTAGATAGTCAGTGGAATAATGCTACTGAATCTTTCCACAAAACAGGAATTATTATATTTGTGTATATAATTTTTTAATTCTATCAGCAAAATTAATGATTTTTCTTGTAAGAGCACATCCAGATAAAGTTTTCAAGTATTTTTTCTCCAATCAATCTGGTTTTTTCAGTAATCCTCTCATCGGATGAACTTAGATTAGAATGATAAGGATGATGTGTTTCTGGATGAAATTGAAGAGCAAAAATAGGTTTCTCTTTATGTTTCATATATTGAACCATTCGATAACCCATTGTTCGGGAGATACTGATAATATTGAAATTTTTTTGAATTTTACAATCATTCGGAGATACAAAATCAAGGTGATGAACATTAACTGGAATATTTTTTTGAGTTATTAATTCATCTGTTTCATTAAGTAAAATAAAAATAATCCTTCCACCCAATCCAAAAAGACCCATCCTGCTGATTTGTGCACTATATGCATAAGCAACTAAATGAAATCCAAAGCATAAAGCTAGAATTGGAGGATGCTTTGCTTGTTGAATTAAGTCTAATTGAGGTTTAAATTTTGCTTTTAGTCTCTCATCATAGTAAAAACTAGAAACATTTAGTTCAGACCCAGAGAGGATAATCCCTATATAATCTTTTACTATTTCTGCGTTAAATTCAGTAAAATGAATTGTCTTTAATTCAACATCTGCTAAACTATTTTTTATAATATTTTCTATTCTGGTTATTCTATCTGTCAAAAGCCCTTGAGAATAATTATCTATAAGAAGTAATCGGCTCTTTTTTCCATCTTCTAAAGATGTATCTTCACTCATTGATTTCCACCGATCAATTAAATGTAATTTTTAGTTAGAATTTCAGAGGGATAATATGTATAAGCTTCTGTTCCGCTTCCATCATCCAATTTTACATTTACTAAAATTCTATGATATAAATTACCTTCACCTTCAATTAAATCAATTTGATTAAGGAGAGATTGTTCAACACCATAATATAACTCTCCTTTAACACTAGAATTATTATCACGGATGATAAATGGAAATCCCAAGGAAGGGGGTTCCACTTTCCGATAATTTAGTAAAGTGGCTTTATCATATTTTAATCCCCTAAGGATGTAGTTTCGGCTTTGTCCATGTTGTAATGTACCATACACAAAAATTTTATCACAGAGATAGTTTTTTTTGTTGACTTTCTCCATTTTCTTTCAAATATTTTGCTAATTATGATTAAAACAAAAAGTCTCCAAATAATCTATCAATCAGGGACTCTGATTCAGACTGGCCTCTTAACACATGATCGTTTTCCAATAACGGTATTTTAAGATTTTGAACTACAAGATTATTGACAACTCGTATTCCATTAAAATTAGTAACCATCCCATCTGTATCATCATAAGAAAAACTATAACTTGCTTCTAAAGTACCTCTAACTTGTGTACCGGGAGTTATTTTATAACGATTT
>JBHLNW010000009.1:0-71450 GCA_048941185.1 Promethearchaeota archaeon | reverse complement strand
CTTACTTTGTAAAAGTTCCCTATCATAGAACCTAAAATAGCAATTATTATTCCAATTATTACCCAGAAATAAATAATGTAAGCTAAATTACTCGTATCATAGGGAATTTCTGTGATGACTCCTCCTGAAAAAAGCGAAATTGGAAATATTGTGGGATTATTTAAAAGAATTAAAAGGAGTGGTATGCCAACTAATGAATAAAGTGCTTCAATCACTAGCATTACTTGTTGTCCAGTATAATTTCTAACTCCTATTGCTAATCGAATCAAATTTATTAGACCACTAATAACTATAACCAATCCAAATAATTTTAACCAATCAAGGAATTCAGGTTCAAATAATCCGGGAATTCCCGCAAAAGGCTGGATAATTATGAATAATCCAAATACAATTCCTCCAATAGCACCAAATATCAATTCACCAACTGAAACTGGTTGCTTTTTTTTCAACTCTCTTTTTATTTTAGCAGCTTCTTTTCTCTCTTCTCTAAGTTGTTTAGCTCTTTCTAATTTCTCTTCTCTTCTGATTTCAGCTTCTAATAGCCTTTGTTCTCTTCTTAATTCTGCTGCTTCTAATTTTTCTTTAGTAATTTCTTTTATTTCATTAATTTTATCTTTTACTCGTAAACGCGCTTCTACCATAGTTTCTTTTGCTCTCTGACTTGCTTCCTCCAATTTTGCTTGAGTATATTCTCTAGTTTCTCGTAACCCCATCTCTGAGATATGAAAAGGGAAAATTAATGCTAAACGTGAAGGAATAACCCCAAAATCTTCGGGTAAGAAGCCTTGCATGGAAAAATATACAAAGAGAATTGTAATCACAATAGCAGTTATTAAACAGCCTATCCACATTCCAGTAAACATGCTTCCTAAAACTTGCCACCATGGTTGGAAGAAAAATTGGAATATTGATACAATAACGTTTATTGAAATGACAATAATAAAGAAAAAAAGCATAGTTCTTATATAAAAATCGAAAAGTTCCTCAGTTATATACAGTTTTGGCGTACCTCGAAGTTTGTATACTTTAGCTATACTTTCAGGAGTACTCATTTGCAATAGAGCTTGTTGTATTTCTACATCAGAGGGCTCTTGATTTCCAGCGATATTTCTTGCTTCACTTAGAATTTGTGACTCCAAATCTTTTAAAATTTTATCAACTTCTTCCTTTTTTAATTTAAGCCATTCAGGAAGTTTTTTATATACCTGTGTGAGATAGTTATTTATAATTTCATTTTCAGAATAATTCATTATAATCATTTTATTGATTGATTTGAAAATAAATTTTTTTTTTAATAATTATTAGAGATAAATTTTTAACTTGTCTTAAAACTAATGGGGTCCATTTTTCAAGTGCAATAACGAGTTTATATAAAAAATTAAGAGAAGAATACAAATTTTTCTTCATTAACTATATAAGAAAAAATGAGAGATTGGTAGTGATCTGTAATATTACCATTTAAAATCTGGATTAAAAAAGAGGAGTGTATTTAACTTTTGTAGTGTAATGAATACTACTACATAATACCATGCTAATGAACTAAACATAAGTATCCATTCAAGAAATTGTCTTGTTAATGGGGCAGGACATAGTAAAAATATTATTGAGGCTGTTGATGGACCGAATACCATAAAGTAACCAACTGCTTTAGGGAATATTCTTTTCCTTAATATAATTGCTAAACCCGTAAAAAAAGCACCCACAGCAAAACCACCAAATGCAGATGTTGAGAAATAAAAATGCAAATCAAAAGGAGATCGATCTAAACTAAATACTCCTACAAAAAACATTCCAATAACACCAATAAAAAGACTAGCTACACCCATATATCCAAAAATTCTTCTAAATAAGATAATGTAATGTTCTTTCTTCGAGTTATCTAATTTATGATTTTGATGTGCACTGTACAATCGACTTAAATTCAAGATTAAAGGTACTATAAAAATTGCACTAACCATACAAGTCAAATCTAAAATAAAGGGAGCTGGAGTATATATAAATGAACCTAAATCGCTTATCCAATTGTACCAAAGATTATATCCAAGAGTACCAAAATTTATGGCAATTATTAATCCTAAGATCAATCCTGGTAAAAAGGTAAGGAGGCTTATATAAATAGAAATTTTTACAACTTTAGGTTTTGTGAGCGTGTCATAAATGCTTTTTCCGTTTTGTTTCAATTTGATAAAAATTGGATACATTAAATCCATATGAGAATTTTTTTGGCCCATTTTATACTATCCTTATTATTATTTTATTAACATTCCACTCGTATTAAATTTATTCTTACCCGGAAACTGAATTCAAATTATTCTTAACCCGTCTCCTTTAATATTTTTATGAATTAGGTCTTTTTATTTTTTTAGTTTTCAATTTATTGATTTTTTACATTTAAGGATATAAAATATAATAATTATTTTAAAAAATAAAAAATGAAAAGCTCGTTGGCTAGATTAAAAGCTTATTATGTTTCAATTTTGTATCATATTCAATAGAAAAGGTTTGACCTACGAGTTCTTCTTGTTCTAGTTTCATAAATGTTTTCAAATCAGTCAAGATTAAAGCAAATGTACGTTCACTAGTTTTTAAATGTCCAATTGCAATACCAAATTCAGGTAAACCTTTTCTATCATAAACAATTGTATAAGCTTCTACTGTGAAACTACCAGTTGCTTCTTCGACTGGTTTTGACAATAATTTTGCATTAATTGAGTGTTGGACCTTTTCATAATCGTTTTCGTTCCATATTTTAGCAGGAGGCTCATCACCATAAATACCAAAAGATTGTACTGTGTTATATCCTCCGTTCGCTAACACCATAATTTTCATCGGAGGATTTTTTTGAATAAGATTAACTGCTGAAACAATTGAATGCATTGAATAACTACTGAAAGGACCCCCAAAAAAGGAAAGTCCTCCAGTTATAGTCAAATCACGTGGATCGTCTTCAGCAATACCAATTTCTCTTTTAGCAATTTCAACCATACACGGAAAACAACTATAAAGATCAAAAGCATTTATATCTTCCAGTTTGAGACCCGCTTGGTTTAAAACTAAATGTGAACCTTCTCTAATTGCTGGTGAATCATACAATTTTGGACGTTGAGACAAATAAAAAATATTTTTAAGGTCTACACCTCCCATAGGGTAAACCCAAAATTTTCGATTGATACCAATATCATTTGCGAGTTCTTCGGAGGTAATAACTATTGAAGCTGCTTGATCTACGTATAGATTAGCAACCATGCGTTTAGTGTATGGATGGCAAATTTTACGATTTTCGGGACTGGGTGTGGTTATCTCATCAGCTAAATATGGATTTCTTTCCCAAGCATAAGGATTTTCTGATGCTATTTTTGAAAATCTTTCATAATGTTTACCAATGTATTCCAAGTGTTCATGCAGAGTTCTACCTGATGCGGCTCTTAAAGCCGTCTCAATTAAAGCATATATATATGGGGGATTAGTTAACCTATATTCATTTTCAAACTGACTTAAATAATAAATGACTGCTTTACGAGCTTCATTTATTGCTCCTGGTGGAATTTTTGGCCAATTAAGCGTTATTTGCCCTTTTTTAGAGCGATATTTAGAATAGGATGCTTCACCTCCAGCAATGAGAACTGCTTTGCTTTCTCCTAATGAAATCGCTTTAGCCGCTTTATTCACTAAAAATTGAGGCATATTACCACTTATGGGAGCAGAGTATTTTTTGGTTGGTTTTATATCAAGAAGGGTACTTAGTCGAGTTGGAGGGTCATCATAAATCCAGCTTGAGATGGTTGACATAAATATCGTGTCAATCATATTTCGCAAGTTTTTTACATTAGACATATTAATAGCATTCTGACATGCTTGGACAATCAAACTAAGTGGGTCAAGTGGTATATCGATATTTTTTTTTTGAGTTATTTGACCTGCTCCGACTATAACAGGAATATTTTTGTCATGCATTTCTAACTTTAATTACTAATTCTAATAATTGGGGTTTTAATAAGTAAAAGGAGGGGAAATATATATTTTTTAAAAAAAGATTACTTGGAAGTGATAGTAAACTTTAAATACTATTCACTATATAGTATTCGTAGAATACTATAATATAAAATATTGTAAAATAAAGAAATGAAGGCTGTAAGCTTGAGAAATAAATATGATGGATATATGATATTAAAATTCTTATTAATGACACTTGTTATCAGTTGGTCAATTTGGATACCAATGGCATTGAATCGATTAAATATCATAGAATTTGAAATACCAATCATCATAGGACAATCAATTGGAGCGTTAGGACCATTAATTTCGCTATTTGTATTAAATAGATTATCAAAGGGATCCATGAAAGTAAAAGAAATATTTGACAGTATACGATTGAAAGGAGAAAGATCAATTTGGCTAGTACCAGCTGCGGTGCTCCTTCCATTGTTAACAATTATAGGAAATTTTATTAGTTTTATTAGCAGGAATGAAGTAGACTTTAATATTTTCAGACTTGAAAGTTTAGAGTCATTTGGTTTTGGTTTAATAGGTCTAATTCCATTGCTTTTCTTTACTGGTTTACTTTCAAGCCCGTTTTTTGAAGAACCGTGTTGGAGAGGGTATGCATTAGGTGAATTACAAAGAAGATTAGGTAGAGAGATAGGTAGTCTATTATTAGGAACTTACTGGTGGATATGGCATCAACCTATTAATATTGCAAATGGTATAAATGTAACTCTTTATTCCTATTTACTGATGTTGAGTCATTCTCTTATCATTGATTCAGTTTATAACTTATCAAACAGAAATTTGTTAAGTGCGATGTTTGCTCACAGTTCTCTAATTGTGATAAGTATTTTTATTTATCAATCAACTAATCCATATGTTATAGTGACATTTCTTATTGCTATAATTACCTTGAGAATAGCCGAATCAAAAATAAAAAAGACTAATTCTGACTACACCGAAGAGAAAGATTCACCTCAGCCCAAAAATTCTTTATCTAAACAATATAAAATAAGTATTAATCATATCAAAATAAAAAAAGGAGTGATATTGAAATGATAAAACGTGTAAGAGAGTTAGATCCAAGTGCATTGATAGCTTCGAAAGATTTCAGAGAATTTGTTGAAAAACAAGAAACGGAGATCAATAGAGGTATAAGTTCACTGTGCATTTTATCAATAATTATTCAAGCAGGTGAAAAAGGTTCGCATGGATACCAAATTTTGAAAGATTTAGAGGAAAAAACCAGTGATATGTTGGTAATTGAAGAGGGAACTCTTTATCCCATTTTAAGAAAATTAGAGGATGATCATATAATAAAATCTAGAAGAGAAGAATCAGGAAGAAGAAGAAAATTTTACACAGTTACTGAGTATGGTCAGAAAATTTTTAATCACCTTGCAGGTTTTTATAGCAAGTTAACCGAAGCTATAGGACCCTTATTTGATATAAACATTAACTTAAAATCTGAAAAATATTTCTTTTGTCCTATGTGTGCTAACAAAATCGAACTTACAAATTTAGATCTTCGCTTTTGTGATGTATGTGGACATAATATTGAAAAAGAATTAAAAGAAAGAGGTTTAAAAAATGAGTGAAAAAGAAATAAACAATGTAATAAAAGAATTTTTGAAGGAAGTAAAATCAAAGCTACCAGAATGGTTGAAAGATAAAAAAGAACATAAAGAGATTTTAGCTGAACTTGAAGAACATATATGGAGTAAGGCAAAAGAATTATCAGAAACAGGACAACCTACATTAGAAACAGTGAGGAGGGCAATTACCCATATGGGAACCCCAAGCAGTATTGCGAAGGAATATAAGCGTCGAGGTACGCCAAAATTCTATATTACTGAAGAAATGTGGCCCGTTTTTGTTAAAGTTTTAGTTATTGTGTTCTCTGTAATAATTGGAATTTCTATAATAACCCAAGTAGTAAATTTCATATTTGGAAATGTCGATTTTGGTGAATTAATCGGTGGTATTATTTCAGGAATACAAATTGGATGTCTTTCTGCATTTGCAATAATAACCATTATATTCGTTGCGTTGTCAATGGAAGGATATTTTCCTGAGGATTTTAAGTCCAAAAAGGAACGTGAAAAGTATAGACAAGAGCTTGAACGGGCTCGTGAGGAAGGAATCCCAATTTCCGAGATAAAGAAAAGACCTACAAAACCATTTGTGAAGCCAGTAGGAGAAATTATTGGTGGAGCAATTGTAATTATGATTGGAATTTTCTTTATAGCACAGCCAATCCCTACTGTAACTAGTTTAATTGACCCCGTGTTTCTTTTATACCTTCGATTCGCTGGTATGTTTATTTTGATTGAAGGAATCTTAGATTTAAGTCGAGGACTTATAGGAAATCGCCAATTTTTTGCACATCAGATTATACATGGTATTACTATAGGTATTAAGCTTGCTTCAATTTCAGTTGTAATACTGATGATGAATCGACCGGAAATCTTTCCAATACTGGTTGTTAACGAGCTTGGGGACCCTCTTGTAAATATAGGACTTGCACCGGAATTTTATGGAATTTTCAGAGGAATTGCTGGTTTAATTATAGCATTAGTAACTCTTAGTACAATTGAAGACTTCTACAAAATCTATAAAGCTGAAAGATATAAAAAATAGAAATAATTAATGAATTTTTTTTTGCTTTTTATTTAATTTTTATAATAAAAAAAGAAATTTGAATACAGTAATTAAAAAGAAACGTGTGTACTGCTCATGTTAACTAACCGTGGTAAGATTATACATGAGGGGTAATCTGGGCCTGTAAGTAAAGTATTGTTTGCTATATTATATTTCAAATAGTTAGTTGCTATAGGAGCACCAGTGTTTGGGTTTGCTGCAAAACGTGCATAATTTGAACTCGAGATTGCTACTCGAATTTTATGTCCTGGAGCGAATACATAGGCAGTAGACCAACAATCCACCGTAAGATTGTATACTTTAAACGGGTTTCCAGTCATAAACACATCTGTAGTATAATTATATCTTGATCTAACTGTTAAAGATCCGTCAGTTATTAACATTGAACGCCCATTTGGATAGACATCTGTCAATTTAACTGTGAAATCTGTATCTGTGCAGTTTGAAGTTATATATAAATTACCCCAAATTCTTCCTACAATTTCTACAGCATTAATTAACTCTGAAGTTTCAAAAATTAACACATCAGATCTATTTTCAATAGATCTTTGATCATATGGACCTTCAAGATCGAATGGTTCATTTTGTCCACCTCTGTTTGGTACTGGATCTCGAGGGTCATATAGATAACTGAAATTTTTATTTATTAGTGGAAGAGAACTGTTGATTAAACCATTTGCAGAGGTGAAATACCACTTCTCGTCAACATAGTCAAGTGGCCAATCGTATGCATATCTCCAATAATTCCAATTTTCTGAAGAAGTATTCACATCACCCATTAGATAATAAGCAACTCTAGCTCCATCCCAATTTGTAGGTTTACCTAAAAGAGCGTAATCAAAAACTTCTTGTTCCCAACTAAATGCCAAATCAAATCCTCTCGAATTTTTTGGATATGTCAATTCACCTTGTTTAGTTGAATCAAACAAATTAACATGTGTCCATGGACCCATTATTAATTTTTGTTTTCCACGCGCACTGACTGCTCCATAATCATCATATCCTACAAAACCATCTATAGTTCCTTGTAGAAAGTGGTCATACCATCCCCCCACATGAATTCCTGCTACAGAAACATTTGAATAATATGGTCCAATAGGAATTGATAAGGATGTTGAGTTATATAAAATTTCATTTTTTGGAAATAAACTAAATATGGTATTCATATGGTGTTCAAAGTTATCCGGGGCGACACCTTCTATCCAGGTTTCAACTAAAGATTTATGATAAGAACCTTGATATATAGCATGATCAAATAATTCTGGTGTTCCAAACCATAATTGTTGAGCTACTAATCCTTCTGGATTCATTCCTGCATAGAAATATTGATTAATACAGAGAGCTGAAGCCCCAGCACTTGCTATTTTACCATTACACCAACTTTGATCCATAATCCAATTAATAGTATCGACACCATCTTGATATGATTTTGAAAATATCAAGAATTTAGCTCCACCTTCAGAATCATAAGTTCCTCTCAAATCTTGCATAACTAAATGATAATCCTGCGTGGAGTAAAAAGTTCTGTAAATATCCATTTCATTTTTATTGTATGGGGTCCTAATTAGAATAACTGGTCTAGGAGCACCAAATGAACCAGGAGCTAGATAAACATCAGTAGCTAATCTTATTCCGTCTCTCATTTCAACCATGTAAGTCTTTTTATCCGGAGGGGCATAAGCTGCAGATAAAGAGAGAATTGTAGTAGGGGCGGCAACTAATATGAACATGACAAAAATTTGAGCTGCTTTTGGGAATTTATTAAAATGTCGTTTATTATATTTTTCTATTAATTTAGGTAATGAAAGAGTAGAATTTTTTAAACCATAATGTAAATAGGCTAATAAACTGATTGCGACTGCTGCGATTGAATAATAATTTATTTCGATTAAGAGAAACCAAATAATTCCTATTAAAGGAGCAAAAATATTGATTAATCTTGCTAAAATTATAATTAGTTTTAATCTAAGATTTTCTCCAATTTGTTTAATAAAGTTGCTACTAACTAAAAGCGAATAAAAACAAATAAAAATTGTAATTGGGGAAAGGATCATTCCAAAAAGAATTATTGAAATTTGTTTAATGGTAAAGTAAATTTTCTCATTTTTAGTAAATAGCTTTATTGTTTCTCCCAATTCCTCATTACGATCTTTATGGTAGTTAAAATAGTATGCAATGATGTATAATCCACGGAATATTACTAATAATAGCAAATTTGTAATGAAAATTTGTTCAAGGTTTAGATACCCTAAAGTATAAAGCTGAAAAAATATCATTATAATCCAATCAATCATAAACTTATATTGAGCTTAGGTTATTAATAAAAGTATCTGTATGTATTAGAGAGTCAAATTCATATGGGAAATAAGACAGAGGATATTAAAGAGAATAAACATCGAAGATCTTTAGGTGTTCATTTAACCTCCAGAGATATTTTTTTAAAATATATTTTTCCTGAAATAGAAGAGAAATTATGGGAATATATCTGGATTGATTTATATGCTGGAGAGGGTAATTTAATTTTACCTGTCCTAAGCTCGATTTCAGTTGAAAAAAGAATTGAATTTTTTAGAGAACATATTTATTTATTTGATGTTCAGCCAGAAATGGTACAAAAATGTCTTATTAATGCTAAAAATTATGGTATACCCACAGAAATTGCTAAAAAAAATATTCAAATACGAAATAATTTAGACAACTTTCCTAGATTTTTGAAAGATACAAGCTTTCCTTTAGTTCACATTACTAATCCCCCATATTTATATTTAGGATATATTAGAAAGCATAAAGAGACTCAAAAATACTTAGAACTTTTTAAGAACAAAAATGAAGGTTATCAAGATTTATACCAAATTGCTATGATAAATGATTTAAGAAATGATATAAAGCATCTAATTTATATTATTCCATCAAATTTCTTATATGGTGCTTCTGTTTCAAATAAATTTCGTTTTGATTTCCTTAAATGCTATAAAATCGAAAAAGTGATAATATTCGAAATAAAAATATTTGAATATACTGGAACCAATATCTGTATCGGTTTCTTTAAAAGAAAAAAGATTCCGAAAACTGAAAATGTAGAATTTAAAGGGATTAAAATCAAAAAGTACAATCAAGTTATTGAAAAAAGATATATGCTTAAACCAGAATTTAAATACCGAACAGGGTTTGAATTCGAGGAATTCCTTAATAAATACCATATTCAAAAACCCTTAGGGATAAATTATTATTTATTAAGGCAAGAAGTATTGAAAAATAATGGAAACAACGAGATCCGTGTAATTGATGCCAATAATTATCAAAACAATGAATACAAAATTTTAAATATTCATATTAATGATAATTTAAAAGTAAAAATCCAGTCGAACAAATTATATGTTCGAACAGTTGATACAGGTTCTTTTGATGGAAGAGTTGGATTAGGAGTAATTACTGAAGATTTTAGGGTCGATGGAATTTATGTTTCGGGGAATACATATCGGACACATCCAATTCAAATATTTTTTCAACCGGAACTTAAAATAAGTGAACAGATATTACTAAAAGATTATTTTAATTTTACATTAGAAGTTTTTAGAAAGAAATTAGACAGTGAATTCCTTACAACCTACAAATATTCTGATGCAGAGTATACAAGGAAGTATTTAGGCTTAACTCAAGTAAAAAAATTAATACAAACTTTCCCATATCACAAAATCAATAGTAAATTTATACAAAAACTAAGGGATTTAATTGAAAAAAAATATTTTGATGGCCTTTTAGATTTGCTAAATGCTAGCAAAGATGAAAGCAATTAATCCAAGAAACATAGATATTTTTAGCATTAAGCTAACTTTTTTAAAATCTTTTCTTTCTAAATTACTCTTTAGCATTAGTATTATGGTATATGAGGCTACAGCTAAACCAAAAATCATAGAAAACAAAAACAAAATATGATTTATGATATTAGTGAAATATGGTAATATGAAGAAAATTATTGCTAGAAGGCCAAATATAATTGAAAAAATTGTTGCTTTTTTAATCCCAATCCTGATTGCTAATGTTTTAACACCTTCATTTTTATCTCCTTCAATATCTTCACAACCTTTAATGACTTCTCGAGAAAGTAAAAGAAAAAATGACGTAAAAAAGAAGAAATATATATATGGAGGGACAATCGAATTGTTCAAAACAGCTCCATAAACAAGACCAATTGAAAAGGAAATACTAACAATAATATTTCCAATAAATCCACTTTTTTTACCCCAAGCCGCATATAACCATCCCATAAAAGCAAAAAATACTGCTAAAATAACATTTAGATATCCAATATTAAATAATATGCTATGAAGTATTGCGATTATGATCCCAATCAACACAGTTGTGATCCATAAAATTTTAGCCTGTTTTAATGATATGGATCCTCGAGGTATAGGTCTTTCAGGGCGATTTATTTTATCAATTTCTATATCATAATAATCGTTTATAACCATTCCAGAACCTGCTATAAAGAAGTATGTTATAACACCTAAAATTATATTCATAATTAGGATAATTGGATCAATACCCGTTTTAGTATTTAAAATACCTATTATCACTGTTAAACTTCCCATAATATCATTAATCGGACGAAGAATTTCGAAAATGTCTTTAAATTTCATGATAATTCTAAATTTATTTTATTGAATAATTCTTTTTCTGAGTCTTACCAGTATTCTTAATCTCATCAATTATAACTTTTAATGAGTCTCCATTATCCTTTAATACATTATTTTCTATAAAAGTGCCCATTACTACAATATCAGCTCCTGCTTCGACAAAAGCTCTGGCATCCTCTTTATTCTCTACACCCCCTCCAATAATTATTGGAATATTAATTACTGAAGAACATGTTTTGACATGTTCGAATGGAATCTTTTTACTGCCAGAACCTGCTTCTAAATAAAGAAGTTTAAATCCCATCATTTCAGCGGCTAAAGCGTAAGCAGTGGTTAATTTAGGTTTTTTTCTAGGTAATAAATTTGCTTTTCCAATCCAACCTGCTGTTGCACCAGGTTCTACTATTAAATAGGCCATTGAGATATATTCTAAATTATAAGATTTGATAGTATAGGAAGCAAGAGCTTGCTGCCCTATAATAAAATAAGGATCATATGAGTTCAACAATGACATGAATAAAATGGCATCAGCATATTGAGATATATTACTAATACCTCCAGGAAAAATAATTATAGGTACTTTTACCTTACTTTTTATTGCTTGAATTGTTTTATCAACAAAATTTTGATCAAACACAGTGCTACCTCCAATTAAGATCCCATCACTTCCAGCGTCTTCAGCGTATTTTGCCATCTTTGCAGCTTTACTTGGACTTTGTCTTATTGGATCTGGATCTATTAAAGAGAAATGCAAAGCACCCTCATTGTTGATTTTTTTAATTATGTATTCATATGTACTTCTTTCAATATATTCATCAATAACAATATCAACCATTTGTTTCACATTTTTATGTCTATTTACTTTTTTTCTTATTTACAATCATTTTTTTAATTTTATCATAGATTTCAATAACATTTTCTTTCCATTCATAAAAATATTCCAATTTATCCGGAAAACTTCTATAAAATTTAGACATCTCTTTCATTTTTATTCTCAGGAAGTTTAAATCTAATAACAGGTTAGGACGAGATATTCCTTTAAAAGCTTTTACTGCCATATCAACTAAGGATAAATTTAAACTGCCGGTGGAGGATATTTCTAAAATTTCGGCACCATTTAATAAATCACGTTCTAAACCAAAATTTAAATCATCATTAGAAAGAGATTGAAGTACAATTCTTAATAAATCTAATGAGGCAAATTCTGCCCCAAAACTTGTCATTATTTTATAATTATAATCCCATAATTCACTTATCGAATTGTTACCACTTTCTATAGCATTAATCGCCGAACTTGCTGCGTGATATCCTGCCCTCATAGAAGGATCTATTCCACCACCATGAAGAGGATTAACTTGGCATGCTGCATCTCCTACGAGCATAAAGCCATTGTCAGCACACGACCACAATGGTCTTCTAACGGGAACGACACCCCCACCTGAAGATATAATTTTGATATTACGTGATTTAATATACTCTTGAAACACATTTTTTTTGTAGAGTTCTTTAACTTTACCTCTATATTCCATAAATGTTCCAATTCCGATGTTGATAGAAAACTCATTTTTAGGAAAATACCAAATATATCCTCCTGGTGCTTTTTCCTGATCAAGAATTATTGTAATATATTCAGGATCTTGAACTTCTTGATCCTTTGCTGTAAAATTTACAATCTCACGATAACACAATATGCTATCTTCCTTTAAGATTTGTTTTTCAACTAAAGAGCTTTTTACATTTTTTCTTAGGGGGGAATAAAAACCTGTGGCATCAATTACAATTTTTGCATTTAGATTGATTTTTTCCCCATTACTTAATTTAATTCGCAACCCATTTACAGTTCCATTTTTATACAATAAATCTAAAGCCATAGTTTTGTCTAAGAATTGATCTACACCTGCATCGAGAGCTTCATTTAATAATCTCTGTCCAAATTCTAATCTATTTACAATATACCCCGCTTGTTTTGGATCTATTAAAGAAATACATTTCTTAAGATTTGGTGAGTATAGCTTTGCTCCTTTTATATGACATGAGAGTTCTTTATTTTTTGGATGATTTATCTTTAAAAGATCAAATATTTCGTTTCCTACGGCATCACCACATATTTTATCTCCAATATACGCTCTCTGCTTTCCATCAATTAAACAGACTTTTAAACCCTTTTTAGCAGCAAATCTCGCAGCAGTTGTACCACCTGTACCAGCACCAGCTACTATTACATCAAAGGATTTTTGTATTTTTTCCATGATAAGTTATTTTATAATTTTAATTACTTATTGAGATAAAATAAATGATAGATTGACGTTAAAGTAAAGTAAGAAGATATATTATTAATGTACTGCCTAAGGGAACTGTCAAATCATCGTACGTGCTAGGTGAAATTAGCTCTATCACTGCTGCGATTGCACTTGTAATTAAAGAATATATTAAAATAGTCGGGATTGGCAATGGATCTTGAAACGTGGGAATTAACAGTCCAAATAAGAAAAATGAGAGAAAACAAAGAAAAAAAGCTGTTATAAAAAAACATAACGAGCCCTCTAATGTTCTTTTTGAATTTGTCCAAGGTAAACTTATACCTATCTTTCCCCAACGCTTTCCTATCACTGAAGCTAATGTATCGGCAACTATCATTAATAAAATTCCAGCTATTGGAAAATAAAACTGCTTAGGAGCAAACACTCCAAAAATAAAAACTAAGGATGTAATTGAAAGGCAATAAAAGAATGGCCCTTGAAGAAAAGCTCGTTTTAAGCTTTCTTCTTGTTCTTCAGAAATTGCATTATATAAATCTTTTAATTGCTTTACCTTTGATTTTTTTGAACTAAAATACACAAACACAGTTAAAGTACCTGCTATAATTGTTGGCCAAAATGGCCAAAAATAAAACGGTGATGTTAAAATCGCTAAACCAGCAAACATATGAATGGCTTTTCGAGCAGCAAACTTGTTAATTTTCTCTTTTTTGTATAAAATCACTGGGATGAATATCGTTAAAAGAACATAAAAGTATGCAATACCGACAATTCCAAGGTCAGTGAATATATTAACCATTTTAGTATCAATTCGATTAATTAATAAAGCAAAAAAGTATTCTTACTTTAAAGACTTTATTAACACCTAAGATTTTATTACAAATAAGAATATGAATATTCTTATAATTACTGTATTTTATTATAGAGCTTTTAATACTATACTTTTTAAAAAATAAAGCATGAAACACACTTGATTAAATCATGCAACAATTTTTATACTTCTTTCCACTCCCACACGGACATAAAGAATTACGTCCAATTTTTTTTGTTTTTATTTGGGCTAAGGAAACTATTTTATTTCCATTTTTAAGTTTATCTGCAATTAATTTTAACCGAGGTAAAGCATATGTATAAAATTTTTTCCAACCCTTACATAAAACACTCTTAATTTTTAAACCTTGAGGGTTTTCAATACGAAACTTCTGGCAATCTCCATGACATAAATTGATGAATGAACAGCTTTTACAATTTTCATGCCATCTAGATTTATTTTGACCAAATTTTTGATAAATTGGTGAATTTAAGATATCTTCCCATTTGTTTTCAAGGACATTTCCTAATAATAGATCCTCCCGTACAAAGAAATCACATGGGTAGATACTTCCATCATATTCAATAACAAAATATTGGCAACAATTTTTTCCCATATGGCATACATTATACCTTCCATAGACTAAATATTCCAAAATTGAATCAAAAAGACGTATAGATATTCTATTTATATCTTCTTTTATCCATTGGTCAAATAATTCACATAGAAAATCTCCCCATTCTTCTCCGTCTATTGAAAATGATTTCATATCATTATTTCTCTCAAATTCTACACATGGAATGTATTGATGATAATTAAAACCTTCGTTTCGCAGGTAATTGTATATCTCACTAGCTTTTCTTACATTTTCATTATTAACTAAAATTAGAATATTGAACTCAATATTATAATTTCTAAGAATTTCTATCCCACGCATTACTAAGTTATGAGTCGGTTTTTGACTAATTGTTTTCCTATAGTAGTTATGGACATAAGAAGGGCCATCAAGGCTGACGCCAAGAAGAAACTTATACTCAGCAAAAAATTTCGCTAAATCGGAAGAAATCAGAGTTCCATTGGTTTGAAGTCCATTACTAATAATTGCCCCTTTAGGAGCGTATTGTTTCTGAAAATTTATTACTTTTTCCCAAAACTTCAGTCCCATCAACGTTGGTTCTCCTCCCTGCCATCCAAAGTTAAATCTGTTGTTTTGTTTTGTTTGCATATAGCTTGATATCGTATTTTCTAACACTTTATCTGACATTCGAGGCTTCTTCTCAACTTTTTCTAAATGATCAATGTAAAAACAGTAATCGCATCTCAGGTTACAATCTGCTGAAGCAGGTTTTATTAATAATGAAAAAGGATCCATCTTAATAATTTTTGAAAATATATTTCTACTTGTCTAACTATAAAAACCATGATTTTTAGTAAAATAATTATTAAAAAGTTTATTCTTATAACTCTTTACATTTTTTTATGAATAAGTTAGTAATTTTTGCCCTTTTTAAAAAATTTAATTGAAGCTCCTAAAATTAAAACTATTAAGATTGAATTCTTCAAAATTAAGTATAAAATATTATAAAGATTTATAATTTTGAGTCAACTTAAAAGAATATTAAATATTACTTGTTAATTTTAGAAATATGCTTAGAGTTGGATTAATTGGATGTGGCGATATTGCAAATTTGAATGTTTTAGGATATCTCCATTCACAGGATACCGAACTTATTGCTGTAGTAGATATAAATACTAAAGCTGCTGCTGAAAAAATTGAGCGATGGGGATTAAGAACAATAAAAGTATATAAGGATTATCGTAAAATGATTGACCATGAGGATTTAGATATCGTAGAAATTTTAACTCCACACCATCTTCACGCACCAATGACAGAATATTCCGCCAAAGCGGGAGTCTCAGGTATTTCAGTACAAAAACCACTAGCCCACACTATTACTGATTGTGAAAAAATGGTTCAAATTTGTAAAGAAGAAAGCGTTAAATTGAAACTTTACGAGAACTTCAGATTTTACCCTATATATTTAAAAGCAAAAGAATTACTAAAACAAGGTATAATAGGAAACCCTTTAAATTTTAGAATAAACACTATAGGAACTGGAGGTCCTAGTATGCCTAGAGATCTTAAAACGCTTATATGGCGTCGTAAAACGGACCTATGCGGAGGGGGTTTATGGATCTATGATGATGGAATTCATAAATTTTCTATGGCATTATGGTTAATGGGTGAAGAAAGGGTTTCTAGTGTATATAGCTGGATTGATTTCTTTTCTACTGTGCAAGACTCTCCAAGTACCATTTTTTGGAAATATCCAAAGAAGAGTCTAAATGAACCTCCTAAATATGGTTCTATGCAATTTACTCTTGCTCCAAATCTTTATTACCCAAGTAATTATTATGATTGTGATGAATTTATAGAAATTTCAGGAGAAAAAGGTATAATGTGGATAAACCAATGCACTTCTGGAGGCAATTTTCTTTCTAAAAGTCCTCAATTCCCACCAATTGTAGTATATAATGAAGAGGAAAATAAAACTTACGGGGAAAATTTACCTCGAGATTGGAGATATTCTTTTATTAATTCAACTGAACATTTTATAGATGTTATAAAAAATGGAGGAGAACCTATATATACGGGTGAACAAGGTAGAAACTTATGTATATTTGCTAAACTGCCATATATTTCTCATCAACAAAAACGAACTGTTGTTTGGGAGGAAATATCTGTTGAAAGCGAGAAAGATCAATCCTGTATTGTGGAGGAACCAACGGATGTTAACGGAGTTATATTTAGAAAATTTTTAAGGGATAAAAGGACTGATTTTAAGAAAGGAGTAGAGGGAGGTTTAAAGCATAAAGTATTCAAGTATGATAAAGATATATTATAGAATGAGTGAATTAATCAAGAGAGATTTCTTTACCTTGTTCTACAGACTTTATTGCAGCTAAATTAAATTTTAATATTGATCTTGCTTGTTCACCAGAGAGTAATGGTTGCTTATTATTTCTTACAGCATCAATAAAATAATTTGTTGAGTTAATAAAACTATATTTCCAATCTTTTTCGAAATCTGTGTATTTTTCTACTTCCCCATCTCGTATAATAGCGATAGGAGGGAAAATTCTAGAATCTGAAAGCTTATTTCCTATCGAAGTACCTTGATTTATCTTCATAATTCCTCGACTAGCAATTATTTCAATGAATTCATCAACGGGATAATATTTTGAATCTGAGAAGTCCATTTCTGGCATTAATGAAAATTCCATATTGCCATATTGGGGGACCAGATGTTCTTTACTTTGCTTATATTTAAACATTACATAAGCAGGGGCATCTAAGCCTTGATAATTATCTGTCCAAGCAAAAACTTTTTCAATTTCTTCATTGAAGAACCAATAGGCTAAAGAAAAAGCGTGCCATCCATTATCGAATAGAATTGGCGAGCCTTGATCTGCGCCACCGATTTTTTTAGGGTCTTTTCTCCATAATTCCGCGCTTTCCGGGATTTTCCAACCACCTTTAAGACCTATAGCAGTCTTAATTCGAATTGATGAAGGATCACCAATGTAATCACTATCTAATAATTCTTTTGCTTTCATTATATGTGGTGCAAACACAAAATTTTCATAAATTGATAATATTGAACCAGATTTCTCACATGCCTCAATCATTTTATCTGCTTGTTCTAAAGTTAGTGCCATTGGTTTTTGAACAGAAATTCCTTTTATTCCTTTCCGAGCAGCATAAATAGTTGCGTCTGCATGTAGGTAATGCGGTAAAAGGATCTCTATAAGATCTAAACTCTCTTTCTCAATCATCTCCTTATAATCAGAGTAGATTGGCAGATTTTTTTTTAAGTTAAATTGTTTAATTTTCTGCCTTGCTTTTTCAACAGTTCTATTGCATAAGCAAGTAATTTCCACATCCTGTCGATTTAAATAACCTAATATGTTTAGATTAAATATAACACCTGTTCCTATAATCCCTACTTTTAATTTTTCCATATTAAATTCTTATAATATTACCCTTTATTAAAGTCTAATACAAAAAGCAGATTCAAGAGATAAAATAAAATATTAAAGAAATTATA
This sequence comes from Promethearchaeota archaeon, assembly GCA_048941185.1. Lineage (GTDB taxonomy): Archaea > Asgardarchaeota > Lokiarchaeia > Sigyniarchaeales > SOKP01 > Loki-b32. The sequence goes on along the minus strand of JBHLNW010000009.1, from coordinate 52,990 downwards.
CCTAATATAAAAATAACAAACCCTACTCCTCTTCCCATAGTTTTTGCCGATAATCTTTGTACAAACATAGATGCTATTATTCCTGTTACAATTGAACCTATTGCCAAGTAAATTGAAATTTCTAAATCAAAAAAGAATTGACCTTTAATAATAATTCCTAATATTTGGTAAATTAGGAATGTTCCTAGACACATAACAATGCTTAAAATTAAAGCCGTCCCAACACCTTTTTTAATTGGATATCCATAAATTAGAACCAAAGCAAGTACAAATATAAATCCTGAATTTGCTCCAAATAAACCAGAATTAATTCCAATAAAAATTCCAAAAATAAGTGCTAAAATATAGAAAAGCTGTGATCCAATAGGTATAAATCCTTGAATATCCTCTTCTCTATTTGCAAATATTTCATCAGGTTGAATACTATTTTCTCTAAAAGTTTCCGTTTTATTATCTTTTTTTACAAATTTTTTAGATAATTTATAAGCAGTTCTTTTTAATGTTTCTTTTGTAGGAAATCCTCGATAAAGAAAAATGATCCCTAAAATTGTAATAAATAGTGGTATAAACCATCCATAAATATTTCCTATTGGTGTGGTTAATAATATCAAAACACCTAAAAGTGAAATTGATATAGCTACGATTATAATTATTAAAGTATCTTTCCTGATTTTAAACTCTCCTTTTCTTATATATCCAATGCTAACAATAGCTGACGTTATTAAATCATTTAACAAATTTATCGCAATCGCTAGAAAAGCATCTCCGGTCAATAGAAGTATAATTGGAAGAACAACACCTTGACCTGTTTGACCTACAAAACTAATACTTATTCCTACAAGCGCTCCGATTAATATTAATGTTATTACTTGATAAAACTCTAAACTCAAAAAAAATCGATTTCCTAAGCTTTTTTGAAATATAATAAATTATTTGTTAGGTAAGCATATATAATTAATATTTTTGTCCTTTGGTTAAATTTATATTTCTTAAGAACAAATCTCATTTAAAAAATAAGCCACAATTAGAGCTAAATAAAAATGAATTTAGAAGTTTCAAAAGAATATGCGGATTATATGTATAATTTAGTAGAAAAAATTGTTAAAGAAATCGGTCCTCGCATGCCTTGTAGTCTACAAGAAGCTGAAGGAGCAAAAGTCATAAAAAATGAACTTGAATAAACCTGTGATGATGTAGCAGTAGAACCCTTTATTTGCCATCCAAAAGCATTTCTTGGATGGATTGAATTTTAATAATTTAATGGTATAGTTTCAAATAGATTTATACTAAAAATTTTCAAGAAAATCTTCCATAACCTCAATATAATCATCCCTAGCTTCATAATTTATCATGTGACCAATTTTAGGTGAGAAAACAACCAATTCAGAATTAGGGATTATTTGATGCATGTTCTTTGATTCTTCAGGAAGGATAAAGATATCTTTGTCACCTGTGAGTATTAGAGTAGGGACATTTATATTATGTATCTTTTCTTCAACGTTGTAATTATTCACTATTGAGTTCATTGTCCTTAACCCGACATATTCTTCATTCTTAAGGGTTCTATCAACAAATTCCTTTATTAGATCTGGATTTTTTCTTTGATATTTACGATTGAAACACAGATTTATAAATATTGTTTCTATAACCTCACGATCTTTTATTCTCATTTTCTCTGCTCTTAAATCCTCAATATATTGAATTAATCCGGGATTTTTTAGTTTTGGCGCTGTAGCCATTAAAATCAAACCATTTAGGCGTTTTATTAAATTAGGTGTAGTTGCATATATCAATGCAATCATTCCGCCCATACTATGTCCATGTAAAATAATTTTTTCTTCTCCGATAATTTTCGAAAGTGTTTGTTCAAGATATTTAGCTAAATCAGTTAATTCATAGCTTTCAGAATCAGGTTTATCGCTCATGCCATGACCAATATGGTCAATTGCTATAACGCGATATTTTTTAGAGAAGTATTCAATAAGTTCTTCATAGATCCATGAACTACCTAGAAATCCATGTATAAAAACAAGTATTCTACCCTTTCCTTTATCTACATAGTGAATTTTATAACCATTATCAAGTTCTATATAAGTCATTATTATTCTATCCTTGAAATAAAATATAAACTACCAAAAGAATAAATATAGTTTGCTTAGGATTTATATAAAGATTTAATTAGTTCATCGGAATTTGAATTATTATAGGAAATTTCATTAATTAATTACATATATAGATCTCAATGTCGTCAAACAGAATTGAATTGGATTCAAGAAAAGCATATGAAAGAGCATTATTTTTTGGTTGTGGGTATTCTTATGAAGACCTACAAAAACCAAAGATTGCAATTGTTAATTCTTGGAATGAAATTAATCCAGGACATATTCATTTACAAAAACTAGCAAAATTTGTTAAAGAAGGAGTAAAAGAAGCGGGTGGTACTCCAATGGAATTTAATACAATTGCGTGTTGTGATGGAATTGCTAACTCCGGAGTTTATTCTAATTATATTTTACCCTCGCGAGAAATAATCGCTGGATCAATTGAATCCACAATTAAAGCCTATGATTTTGATGGGATGGTAATGTTATGTTCATGCGATAAAATTATCCCTGGTATGCTTTTAGCTGCGGTGAGATGTGATATTCCCACAATTTTCTTAACAGGAGGGACAATGCTTCCTAAAACCTTTCAAGACGGACCACTTAAGGGAAAAACATTTGTTACTTCTGATATTAAGGAAGCAATAGGAAAATATAATGCAGGTTTATTGAAAAAAGAAATTTTATTTCTTATTGAATCAGAAACATGTTGTTCTCCTGGAGCTTGTAATATGATGGGTACTGCAAATACTATGGCATGTATAGTCGAGGCAATGGGGCTTTCTTTACCAGATTGCGCATTGATGAGTGCTGTAAGTAAAGAGAGAGAAAAGCTATGTGAAGAAACTGGAAAAACTATAATTAGTTTAATTAAAAAAAATATGAGAGCTTTAGATTTGATTACACATGATTCTATAGAAAATGCAATAAAAGTTGCCTTATCATTTGGTGGATCAACAAACATGATTCTTCATTTATGTGCATTATCACATGAGATAGGTGGTGATCTAAACCATTTCGATTTTGATGAAATAAGTAAAACTGTTCCTTTACTATCCAAATTCAAACCAAGCTCAGAATATACTCTCTCAGAATTTCATGAAGCTGGTGGTGTAAAAGTATTAATGAAAAAATTATCAAGTTTATTAGATTTGTCCACTAAAACAGTGTTAGGTTTAACTCTTAAAGAATATCTCAAGAAAATAGAGTATGATGATTACCAGATTATAAGAGGTATAGAGGATCCAATTTCAAGTGAAGGATGTATTGCTGTTTTAAAAGGAAATTTAGCACCCGAGGGAGCAGTTATTAAACAAAGTGCTGTCAACCCAAAAATGAGATATCATAAAGGATGTGCTAAAGTTTTTAAATCTGAAGAGGATGTTAGGAAAGCTTTAATATCAAAAAAAATACAAGAAGGAGACATTTTAGTTATACGGTATGAGGGGCCCAAAGGGTCTCCTGGAATGAGAGAATTATCAATTCCAGCAGCACTTTTAGTTGGTATGGGTTTGGAAGATTCAGTAGCAATGATAACTGATGGAAGATATTCCGGAGCTACAAGAGGTCCTTGTATAGGACATGTTTGTCCAGAAGCAATTGAAGGAGGGCCAATAGCTATTGTCAAAGATGGAGACGAGATTGAAATTGATATTAATAATCGAAAATTAAATTTATTAATATCTAATAATGAGATAGAGAAAAGATTAAAGGAATGGAAAAGACCTGAAGAAAAGATTAAAACAGGTTTTTTAAGTATTTATAAAAAACTCGTAAGCTCGGCAAAAGATGGAGCATATTTACAATAAAATTTTAAATTATGATTGATGAAAATCGCATATTGGGAAATTTAAAAGAACTCTCTTTTCCAAGATTGTCTGGAACTAAATTTGAGAAGAGAGCATTTAATCTTGTAAAGAAGAAAATAGAAAATTACGGTTTTTCTCCAAGCTTTCAAGAATTCTCTTTTAGTATTTTTTTTTCAAGAATTTATCCAAAATTAGCTTTAACACTGGTAAGTTGGCTGGTTTTAGTATTATTTTTAAATTTACATATTATTTTTAGTCTAGTAAATTTAATTTTGATTTTGATACTTATATCAATTTTAATCATACTTGCAAGAAATCCAGAGAGAATAAAATTAGGACGTAAATATTATTCTCAGAATTTATATTTAAAATTATCTCCAAAAAGTAAGGACGAAAACTCTGATCACAATATTTTACTCTTCTCTCATTTAGATTCAAAAGGACAAACATTCTCGATAAAAATTCGTATCGAAATCTATTATGTGTGGGTAATCACCTTTCCCTTAGGTCTTATAATTACAATTTCAAATTATTTTTTATTACCAAACACTTATCTACTATTACATATTTTGGGTATTTTGGTTTTAGGTTTAAATAATATGGCTATATTAGGCTTATGGTTAAATAGAACTAATAATATTTCCAAAGGAGCAATAGATAATGCTTCTGGAATAGCTTGTCTTTTAGAACTGCTAAATTATTTCTCTCTTGAAAAAAATGCGCTAAAAAGTTATAATTTGTGGTTTGTATTTACTGGGGCAGAAGAATCAGGTACAATGGGAGTAAGAAATTTCTACAAATATATAAAAGATTTTGACAGAGACAAGACTTTTATATCTAATTTTGATTCATTCGCTAATAAGATCAACATATGGGATCATGGTCTTCTTAATAATAAGTATTATAAAGCTTATAATTATATTTTAGAAAATAAAGATATGATGATTTTAGAAAAGAAGACTCGAAAGTTTTATATTGGTTTATACAGTGATGGATTATTTCTTTATAATAAAGACTTCCAAGGAATAGGTACTGGCGACAGAAGTGTTCATAGTTATGTACATTCTGTTCATGATGATGTAGATAAAATAAATATCAAAATTCTGAAAAAAATATGCGAGTTTTATACTATTTTATTAAATGAAGTTGATAAAAATATAAAAAATGTTAAGAGGGCGGATTAACAATTGAATTCAGGAGTAATGATCTAGGAGTAGTTTTAACACCCCCTCAAACTGTGGAATATATAATATCAAGACTAGGGGAAATAAAAGATGGACAGAGAATATTAGATCCTTGCGTTGGACCGGGGATTTTTATTAAAAAATTAATAGCAGCGGGAATTGATTGTAGTCAAATATTTGCTTTTGATATAAATTCAAGTTTTATAAGTGAGGTTAAAAAGTTGGGAGTTTCTACTCAATTACAGGATACTCTTACTGCTCTATACCCTGATTCTTATAATAAATTTGATTTTATTTTAGGAAATCCCCCATATCTAAATAAAGCCAGTGCTTATATTAGAAAAAATAAAAAAAAATTAAGTAAGATTTATGGGAAAATTAATGCTCATGAAACATACGCAATGTTTATTGTAAATAGTATTTGGAGGCTAAAAGAAGGAGGAAAATTAGGATTTATAACGAGTGATTCTTTTTTAACCCTAAGTACCCATAAGAAGTTAAGAAAATTTATTCTTAATAACTGTATAATTAATGAGATTCTTTTAGCACCAAAAAATTTATTTTCTAATCAAAATGTGAGTACAAGTCCAGTAATTCTTATTTTAACAAAAAGTTCTGGTCAAAAATATAAAATTCTAAGGGAAAATAATGTTATGAAGATAATTCCTCGTGTTGCTACTGAGGATGATTATTATAATCCACCTATTGTTTCTGAAATAAAACAAATTAAATATAATTCTTTACCATTTAACATATTTTTTACTGATATTGAAGAAGAAGTACTTAATTTATTTGAAAAAGCCCCAAAATTAAATGAGTATATTCAAGGATTTATTGGGATGCATACACATGATAATAAAAGGTTTATAGCAGCTATCGAAGGTACAGAACTAGCAGATATTTTTGATAAAAGAAACTTGAAAATAATTGATCCTAATAATAAATACTCCGTCATTAATCGGGATACTTTAGAATCAAATCATTGGAAACCATATTTGAAAAGAGGTGGGGCAGATCAATATTATAGACCAATAATGGAAGCTTTAGATTGGAAAAAAGAATCAATAAAATGTTATGATATACCTAAAAATGTACCATTTGAAAAAGAAGGGATTGTTATAAGTGGAGTAAGTTCAAGATTAGCAGCACGTTATATGCCCAGAGGATGTTTTTGGGATTCTAATAAGGCTATTGGATTTATTATAAAGAATAAATCAATCTCTATTCTTTACGTTTTAGGTTTACTAAATAGTTCTTTATACAATTATTTGGCAAAAGGAATAATAAATAATACTAGTAGTATACAAATTACAGGAATCCATGCATTACCTTTTATTTTGCCTGATGAAAATACGAAGATTCAAGTTGAAATATTAGTAAATGAAATTATTAAAAACAAAATGCAAGATTTGAACTACAATTTCCTTCGGGAACAAAAACAGATTGATAAACATATTTTCAAGTTATATTCTGAGAGATTTAATCTATCAGAAAAACTAAAGAAAAGATTAGATATGGAGTTTTCTGTTTATAAGGGATTATAATCTTTCTCCTTTTATTTCTTCTTCATATTGCTTTCTTCGCTCTTTTAAATATTCTGGTCTCGGTACATCCCACCAACCAACAGCAGGTGAGCCAGTGTAAGGATATTCCCTTTGAACTTTTATTTCTATGACCGCTGGTTTTTTAGATTTTGCCGCTCTTTCAAGAGCGGGTATAATTTCTTCCTTTTTAGAGATTTGTTCAGCATAGCACCCAAATGCTTCACCAATTCGAGCAAAATCAGGGGAATAACTCTTCCCGTTTTTATCTTCAAAAGTTGTTCCATACGCCCGATCTTCACCAAACGCTGCTTGTTGTAGGTCTTTAATCGCAATCCAACCAAAGTTATTGAGTACAATGAAGAAGATGTTTTCCAATCCAAGTTGTACTGCTATAGATAATTCGGAAATTGTCATCATGAAATCCCCATCTCCAACAAGAGCTACCACTTGTTGGTTTGGATTCCCCATGTCAATAACACCTAACTTGGCTCCGATAGCTGCTGGGACACTATATCCCATTGTTGAAAAACCACCTGCAGTTAGACATGTTTTAGGTTGATAAAATTCTAATTCTTGAAGCATTTGAGCTTGAACATTTCCAGAACTTGTTACAATAATAGCATCTCTGTCAAAGAATTTTCTTATTTCTCTTAATACAGTAGATATCATTACAGGAACTTTAGAATCATCTCGATATTCTTCAAGAAATTTAAACCACTTATTTTTTTCTTCTTGAATTTCTTTGAAGTAATCTGTATTTTTGTAATTTCTTGTATAATCTGATAATTCTTCTAAAATCTGAATTAAACAAGCTTTAGCATCTCCAATAATTCCTACACTAACAGGATAATTCTTACCAATTTCATGAGGATCGATATCTATATGAATCAATTTAGTAGGTGGGATTGAAAAACTAACTCCTTCTTTATATGAACTCGCAGTTTCATCAGCAAATCTACAACCAACTGCAAGAATCAGATCGGCATTTGAAGTCATTTTTAATCCAACAGTAGTACCTTTAGAACCTGCTGACCAACAGTATAATGGATGAGTATTATCAATAACGTCTTTTCCCATCATAGTTACTACCACTGCTGCACCGATTTTTTCAACTAATACCTTAATTTCTTCACTTGCATTTGAGGTAATTGCGCCTCCACCTATGAATAAAACAGGTCTTTTCGAATCCTTAATTAACTTAACAGCTTTCTTTATCATCTCAGGATCGCCTCGTATTCGTCCAATTGACCTTCTTTCTAAAGGTTCTGGAATCTCTATCTCGATAGAATTTGCTTGCACATCCATTGGTAGATCAATATGAACCGGTCCTCTTCTTCCAGTTAACATTATATTGAAAGCTCTTTGCATAATTGTAGCTAGTTGTCGCACCGTATCAACTTCAAAACTACGTTTTACTATTGGTTCTAAAATTTTAGGCATGCTTGAATCTTTTTTTCTCTCAATTTCTTGTAGCACTCCTTTCCCTCTCATATACACGTGAGTATCCCCAGTTATAATAAGACAAGGAAAAGAATCTACATAGGCATCTGCAACACCAATAGCAGTATTAATTGCACCAGGTCCAATTGAAGTAAAAACACATAATGGGTGTCCAGTGATTCTATAATATCCAACCGCTAAGTGTACAGCACTCATTTCTTGTTTAGGCTGAATTAATTTGAGCTTGTCTTTATTTTTAAAGAATGCATCTACAAGAGGAAGATTACCATGCCCTGGTATTCCAATGACATGTTTAACTCCTTCTTTTATTAGATATTTGGAGATAATCTCTCCACCAGTATATTTAGGCATCTTTGTATCAGTTTAATATTTGAGTTTTTAGTAAATATAATTCGATAAACTAAAAATAGATTTAAGTTTGTGTATCGACAAGAATTTGGATTTTTTTTATTATTTTTTTTAAATTAATTTGAAAATTCAATATCCCCTTCTTTTTATAAGCAAAATATTAAGATTTTAAATTATATACCTTAATTTGGTATGATATTATATTTAATTGATGGGTAAAGTGCCTTCTGTTTTAGAAAAAATACGTATCTTGGGAGAAAATTCAAAATATGATATTTGTGCCAGCACAGCTTCCAGTCGTACCGATAAATATCCAAAACTTTTTGGAGATTCGAAAAATTGGATAGGGGCAACTGCAAGTGGCGGAATTTGTCATAGTTATACACCTGATGGGCGTTGCATGAGTCTTTTTAAAACTCTTTTTACTAATAAGTGTATTTACAATTGTAAGTACTGTTTTTCTCATAATTGCAGGAAAAAAATGAGCTTTACACCTGAAGAATATGCACGTACATTTATGAAACTTTATTCTATGAATGTAGCTGAAGGAGTATTCATATCATCTGGAGTATGTGGTAGTGCTGATACAACAACCGAACAAATGTTGGAAGCAATTCGTCTTCTTCGATACAAGTATAAGTTTCAAGGATATGTACATTTTAAATGTTTACCAGGTGTAAGTCAATACCTTCTTAAAGAGGCAGTAACTCTCTCCGATCGTATTTCAATAAATATGGAAGCCTCCTCTAAAGTACATCTGGCAGAGATCGCAGATCAAAAAGATTTCAATAACGATATAATAACTCGACAGCGCTGGTTAAAACAGATACGTACTGCGCATAATGAAAACACCCTTAAAATTATGAAAGATTTAAAGCAAGATAAACAATTGAAATTCCAAGAAAAAATGATTAAGGATCGGAGAGAAAATGGATATAAAAAATTTCGTTGGGATGGTGCGCCAATTCTAAATAGTGGTCAAACTACTCAATTTGTGATTGGAGCAGCGGAAAATGAGACTGACTTTGAATTACTTAAAAGAATCGACTGGGGATATAAACAGATTGATTTAAGAAGGGCTTATTTTTCTTCATTTATACCTATCGAGGGTACACCATTAGCTAGTAAACAAGCCGCACCATTAGCTAGAGAACATCGATTATACCAAAGTGATTGGTTATTACGAATCTATCATTATAAATTACATGATCTTATGGAAATAATAAATGAAAATGGAAATTTACCTTTTGGTGATCCAAAGATTCACTTAGCTCGCAAATATTTTAAGGATCATAATCTTATAAATCCTAATGAAGCATCCTATCAAGAATTACTAAGAGTGCCGGGTATTGGCCCGATTTCCGCAAAACGAATAATTAATTTAAGAGAAAAAAATTTTGTGTTTAATAAAAGAAAGGATCTTCGATCAGTTGGAGTAGTATTAAAGAGAGCAGATCCATTTCTTAAATTAAATGGAAATTCTCAAACAACAATTCTGAATTTTACTTAAAAAAGTAAACTATTGAGGAGATGAACACGAAAAAAGAATGTCAAAAAGATCCTATGGAAGTTATTGGGCGAGCTAAGGGATATTCTCATGAAGAATTAATTCAAAATCTTCCCCGTCATAATAGATTTTCTCCAACTCTTATTTCACAGATTAAAGAAGTACCAGAAGTAGTATTCCGCAATTCAGGTACTTCCTTTGCAAAAAAAATTAATCGAATGATGCGAGAAATTGGAACAGAAACGTATCGTGCTAAACAATTTACCCGAACTGAAATTAATGATCGTGGGGTATTATATGGAATAGTCTTGCTTAAACATAAAGTCATGGATAGAGTTTTAAGCTATTTTCATGAAAGATGGCCGAGATGTATAATATGTTTATATAATGAACATGACAAAAAAACTAGTTTAATCAATGAAGAGGGAAAGATAGAAGAGAATGAATCACCTTTAAGCGATGTAGTTGGCCTAGTAAGTAAAAATAGACCAATAATTCCATATTTCAGAGATATCCAATTTTCTGGAGAGCAACTTTTTGAGACATTATATAAGTCACAATTCATTTTTGAACGAGAAAATAAGACTTTCTTTAAAAAGATGATTCCTGACAAATGTTTTGAACTACCAGGTATGAGAAGCGGAGTAGAAAAACGTTTTCGAAATAAAAATATTAGTGATTATCTTTAATTTTATAAAATTTTGGTAAATATTTCTTTAGCTTCTAAATAGGAAATATTGTTATTTGGTAAGTCTAATAAGTTTCCACCAGTTAAGTTAATTTCACTAATTTGTTCATTGTTAGAAATAAAACCTAGTAATTGTACATTTGGTTGATTAATCTTTTCAATTTCTTTTTTCAATATTTCTCTTAAATTATTAGGGAATCGATTTCCTAAGACCCAAATATTTTCAAATTTCAAATCTACTTCTTTTGTAATCTCTAATATACGTTTTAGTGTATGGATACCCATTTTCGAAGGATCCGTAACTACAACTAAATCTGTTACATCACGCCCTGTTTTTCGCGCAAAATGTTCTAATCCTGCAGGAGAGTCTAATAGTGTAATATCATAATTTTTCGAGAGGGTATCAATCACATTTTTTAATACAGAATTAATGTAACAATAACAACCTTCTCCTTCTTGGCGACCCATCTCTAAAAGATCAAATTCATTCATTTCTATTAAGCATTTATAAACATCTCCTTCAATAATTTGGTTTTTTGGCACATCTAAAGGTAATTGCCTCTTTTGAATTTTATCTTTTAAAGTTTTCATTTTTCCGCCAATAGTATCACAAAATTGAACTTCTTCTCCAATAACATCAGCAATGTTCGCATCAGGATCAGAATCTATTACTAAAATATCTAATTTATTCTTAGTTTCTAAAATGTATTTTAAAAAAAGTGCTAAACTAGTTGTTTTTCCAACACCACCCTTTCCACTAAAAGCGATTATTTTCTTCATTAAAATCAGTTTATAATGATTGTTAATTCTTCAAGTATAGATAATTGATTTTATGTTAAAAATTTAATATATATAATTCAAAAGAATTAGGAATTATCTAAGAAGTATTATAAACTTGAAAAACATAGAGATTAATATTTAATAAATTCATTATTCCATTGAAGATATTAATTCGTTCTAATACCTGCTCTAAAGTATATATCAAGATCGAATAAAAAAAGATAGATGTTATGAAAACGTTTAATATTAGCATATATATTGTACATTATTTTTAAAATTTGAAATAATTTTGGAGGATGTAAATTTGGAAGAAGTACAAAAAGCTGGATTAATAATCGTAATTTTAGGTTTGATAATCATTTCAAATTATATTATTAAGAAAATCCACCAATTATGATATCCGGTTTTAAATTAATAATGTTTAATAAAAATTGATTTTGAATATGAAAGCTTTCAAACCCAATTCCAATCTCAATGTCAGTTTTGAATTTAATTCTTTTTCTTTTTATATTTCTTTTCATCTTACTAAATTCTCCTTCATTTGAACCTTTTCCAAGATACAAATAAGCTTCAGGTCCATAAATATAATCATCCAAGATAATTAGTTTAAGATATTCTAATTCCAAAAGAATATAATCTTCAAAGACTTCTCCGTATTGATTAATATTTTTAGAATAGATTTTAATATAGTCTGGTTTATCATTATGTAAAATTAATCGATAATTTGTTAAATAAAATTCAGAATTTTGGTTTTGTTTCAGTAATATTTTCTCATCTATTTTCAAATTATCTAATATATTCATAAGATATAAGAAGGGAATTTTATCGTTTGTTCAACTATTAATTTCAAGAATAAATATTAATTTCGAATTTAAATATCTTTGGAAGAGTGTTTTTATTTTTGTGAAATAATAATTCAAAAATAAAGATAATTTCCTTTTGTCAAAAAATATAAACAAAACAGTGTAAAACCTTCAAATCTTAACGTTTATTGTTCTTGACGATAGACTGGTACAATTTTCGAAGTGAATTCTTCTAAAGTATAAGGAAATTCTTCTTCACTTGAAATTTTACCAAGATCTAACATTATTTGTCTTGCTAAGAGCCAGAATGTTAATCCTAAAGCTTTTTTACCTCGATTATTTGCTGGGATTGCAAGATCTATGCCATCAAGAGTATCATCAGTATCAAATAATGAAACGACCGGAATCCGAGCTAATTTAGCTTCTCGTAATATTACTTTATCAGCGTGAGGATCTACTATTACCACTACGCTTGCATCTTTGATATAAGTATCGATTATAGGATTTGTAAGAGACCCAGGTATAAATCTCGAAGTGATAACTCTACACCCTAATGCCTCACAAAATTTTTTAACTGGTTCTTTACCATACCGCCGAACTGAAGTAACGATAACCTTATCACTTCCCTCTTCAACATACTTACTTAAAAATTTTGCTGCAATTTTAAGTCGTTCATCTGTTTGTGTTAAATCAATAACATATAATCCATAATTAGTCTGTCTATAAATAAATCTTCGAGCATCTCCCGTTAATAATTTGGTGCCAATGTGAATACCACAGCTTAAGTAGAGCTGTTTTCTTTCTTCATCTTTATCAATTAATTTATCCTTAATTTCTAGACCTGCTTCAATATCTTCAGTATCAAGTAAATCAAGTTCCTCTTCCAGATCAAGTTCTTCTTTGAAATCGATATCAAAATCTTCACTAAAATCCTCTAGATTTTCGATTTTTTTCTTTTCTTCGGTTTCTTCGGTTTTCTTTTTCTTTCGAGCCAAATTTGTTGCCTTATCTATTTTTTCTTATACTAATATAATTAAAATATTTTAGAATCTTACTAATTTAAGAATATGTTATTGAATTCATGATAACTTTAATATTTTATTGAGTAGATTTTTGTAAAACCTTAAGAACTAAAGTATTAATATAGCAAAATGATTTTTATTATTATTGTAATTCCCAGAAAAAAATTATAAAATAGGATTTTTATCCTAAAGTGTTATTATTAATGACATCTTATCGATTAGTTATTGGGATTATTGTTGGGGTCACATTAAGTTTTTTCTCAGCTCTTTTCTTTAATATGACAGATATTATAACCATAATGTCTTCTGGAATCGATGGATTAAGAATAGTAGCATTATTAGTAGGAGCAAATTTTGATTTTGATATGATTTCATATTTCACTGGGTCTCCTTCTATCCTCGGTTTCTTTGTACCAGAAATTTTAGCATGGATTTTCATAGGTTATTTCTCAGGCACAATTGCTAAAGGTTTAAAACGAGGTGTAATTGCGGTATCATTAGTGGTTATAATAGTTCTTTCCATTTGGATAATATTAAGTATTTTTTCTCAAGTGGATTTAATGGCGTTATTTCAAGGAAGCCAATTAATTGAGACTTTAGGGGGTATAATTAGTGCATTTATAGGAGTATTAATAGGTGGTTCAATTGGAGGATTAATCAGTGGTCCTTATGAAGAATTTTAATAAAATATTCCACTTTATTTTTTTTATTAAGTTTTAGACTTGTAATAATCGTAGAGCTCTTATTTAGAATTACTATTGAGTGAATTTTTTAATATCTAAAACTTAAAGATTGTTGGTTAATTATAAAAACTAATGGATAATAAAGAAGAAATTTTACCAGATCGATATTTTGCTTTAGATCTACTAAAGATGTTGAAAGTTCCGCTTTCTGTTAGACGCCATTCAGAGAAAGTCGCTGATAAAGCTATAGAAATTGCGCATAAAATAAAAAAAGTCAAAGTAGATGTAAATTTAGTTGAAATTGGAGCCTTATTACATGATATTGGAAGAGTGAAAACACATAGTTTTAAACATGCATTAATTGGAGGTAAAATCTTGAAACAAAGAGGTTTTTCAAATAAGCTTGCTCGAATCTGTGAAACTCATATATTAGGAGGTTTGGATAAAGAAGATGCGAGAAGAGTAGGTTTGCCTGAAAAAAATTATATACCTTCAACTTTAGAAGAAAAAATCATATGTTTAGCTGATAAACATATGGCTGGCACACGAGAAGTTACCATCCAAGACAGATTTAATAGATGGTTTCGTAAATATGGAAGAAGTAAGATTTTATTAAAATCTAAAAAACGAATTGAAAAAATTCAAAAAGAAATAGAAGAATTAATGTAGCAATTTGTATATATTACTTTTTTCTTTACCTAATTAACTCACTTCACATATTAAATCTTGATTTTTACATAATTTTTCATAATCCTCATCTAAAGAAATAACTACGCACCAAACTAATAAACATGCATCTAATAATACTTGAGGATCAACTTTATCGGGTTTATCATTAATAGTATGAGAATATTTAGCACCAGCTCTTGTAACAATGTCAACAGAATCATATCCTCTTAAATGGAATGGTACAGAATCAGTATGGGCTCCTGTTGATAAATGAAATCCTTTTATTTTAATCTTTTCATTAATTGCAGCTTTTTCTAAGTATTTACTAAGGAGTGGAGCAACTTTTTTTCGAGGTAATATTCCATATGATTTCAGATATTCTACTTGATTTCTAGTCTCATTTATACAAGAAATCATATCAAAATTAAATTGAAATATTCTTCCCTTCATAAATTCATCCTCATGATTGTTTACAAAAATTCTAGAACCCATCGTTCCCGATTCTTCAGCAGAAAACTGAACAATCCAGACATTGAAGTTATTTAGAGGATTTTCTTTGAATATTTTGCTTAATTCAAATACAACCGACATCCCTGAAGCATTATCTAATGCACCCGGAGAATTATTATGAGTATTTAAAAATATCAAAAGTATATTCGAAATCGAGATTAATATTGTAAAAATCCATATACCAAGTCCCAATATCCATAGCTCTATTTTAATTATAGTATAAGTGCTAATAAAAAGAGCTATAATAAACCCTCCTAAAAAAAGCCCACTATATAGCCATAGTTTATAAAAAATTACTCTCCAATATGTCTTAAAAGTTTGAGACTTAGAATCTAAGTGTGCCGAAATAATCATATTTCCGGCATCTTTATCTCTGATATTCTTTGCAGGTATCTTTACATAAACATTAGTAGCTGAAATAGTCTTTCCATAATACTCTCCCCAAAAACCAGGAAATTCAGGGTGTTTTAGCCCCTTAACAAGTAATATCACGAAAAATGCCATTATTCCCCCGATAAAGATCGTAATAAATAAATTTATATATGCAAACATTAATATAAACAAGGAAAATGTTAAATTAATGACCATTATAAGTTTAATAAGTGTAGTAGAATAAAAATCAGAAAATTTAAAAGGTTCTAGTTGAATTTGTCCCTCATTAAATCCAATCTCTTTAAAAGTTTTTATTGTTAGATCAACGGCTTTCTTCTCTCCACTTGTTCCAACTAAACGAGGAAAGCTAAAAATCTTAACATAATCATATAGTTTATCAATATCAAAAGAATTATCTTTTGAGCTTGTTCCGTGTTTCAATATGGTAATAAAAAATATATGATTTCTGATTAAATTTATGGTATTTTTGTTATATATTTAGAAAAATAATGTTGTATTATTTAGTTCTATAAATTAGATCATATTTTTTAACTTATCCATAATAATTTTTTGGATTTTTTTTTGAACAAGTTCAATAATATCATCTGAACTGATTATGTAATATCCTTCCTGCTTGGCACGTTGAAGATATAGATTTCTAACTTTATCTAAGAATAGAGTATCTTCAAATTTTTCTAAATCTTTACTCTCTTTTCTTGCTAAAGCAATATTTGGTTCAATATCCAAAATTATTGTAATATCAGGCAACCCTACAAATTTATTTATTTCTTTAACCCATTCAACTGAAATTTTATTAGATTGTATAGATTGGTATACTATTGAAGATTCAATATATCTATCAGAAATAACAATGAAACCTTCTTCAAGTTTTTTTTTGATTTCATTTTCATAATGGAGGTTTCTGTCAGCTGCAAATAATAAAGCATCCGTAGTAGGGGGAATATCTTTGTTTTTCAAGAATTCTCTTAAAAGTTTTCCTATTTTACTTTGTGAAGGTTCTTGTGTTAAATGAACTTTTAAACCTTTACTTTCTAAAAAGTCTTTAAGAAGAAGACTATGAGTGGTTGTTCCTGCAGCATCTCCTCCTTCTAAAACGATAAAAATAGATTTTTGCTTCAAACTAATTCAGAAAATAAGTTTTTTTTGATTTAATTTCAAATTAAAATTAAGTAAATAAATATCAATAAGGACTTATTTTTTTTATTTTTAATTAAGTTAAATTATTAAATTTTTAACAAAATATAGTAAAAACCAGTTTGTTTATTAATAATTATTAAAAACTATTAGAAAATTTAAAATTGTTAAATTATCTTATTTAAAATGAGAGAAATGCGGAAAAATTTCGCATATTGTAATCATTGTGAGAAAGAAATCTTGAAGCCAAAAAGAAGGGCTATGGATAGTATGTATTATAACATTTGGATTCTTACTATCATTTCTTCATTAGGTATTGCTTTAATTCCATTTTTAATTTATCGTTATGTTATTTTAAAAAGAAAAATTTGTCCAACATGCCATCATAAATTAGAATTTTACAAATCAAAGGAAGATTTTCCAGAACCAAAAGCACAGATTGCTCGAATACTTCAAACAATTGAACAAGAAAAAACAGAAAAAGAAAAAAGCATAATTTGTCCATATTGCCAAGAAGAAATAAAAAATTATGAAACTACTTGTCCTAGTTGCGGAAGTACGATTAAAGAATAGAAACTTATATTAATTATTTTAAATTATTAAAAGAAAAATAAAGATTAGAGAATTTTAAATGAATGAAACTGCTTTTTGCCCCCGTTGTCAGCAAAAGGTTTTATTGACACGTGAGAAGATTGATACTTGTCTTGCAGTAATATTGTTAATCTTCACGGGGGGAATCGGGTTGATAATTTACCTTGCTGTTCATTATAATAAACCAAAACAGCATTGTATCCATTGCGGAACTAAAATTTCAACTTTTAAGAATTCACATCCTTATACCTATCAATCTCAATCTGAAACCCAAAAGGGTTTATATAACACACTTACAAACTCAACTGAAGAAATTTTAGGTGCTAAACCTAATTTTTGCGCATTTTGTGGCGAAAAAGTAGAAGCTGGTACAAAATTCTGCCAGAATTGTGGAAGTAAAATTATATAAAATTTTTATCTATTTTTTGATAGAGATATTAATCTTCATCAATTTTAAAAATCGGACTCCAATTTTTTTTAATTTAATTAAAATTTCCTTATATTCAAGTAAAAAATTAAAAAATTTGGAGTGATAGAAAAATGTATTGCCCAGAATGTAAGATGAATGTTTATACAAAACCAAACGATTTTAATATTGCATTAGCAATTATTTTGGCTATATTCACAGGTGGTATCGGGTTATTAATTTACCTTGCTGTTTATTTAGATAAGGAACATAAAAGGAGATGTATACATTGTAATAGTGTTTGTTATGAAGAAAAGGAAAATAATCAACTAAATTCAAATTACCAAGTAGTTGGGTCTTTAAATCAACAGGAACAACAAAAAATTATTATAAAATCACAAAAAGCTGAAGAAAAACCAATTTTTTGTTATAATTGTGGATCTGAGTTAGACAAAACCGGAAATGCAAAATTTTGTGCTCTTTGTGGAACCTCAATTCAATAATTTGTTTTTTTCTTTATTTTTTCTAAGAAAATCAACAGTTACCTTCTTCATTAAGTTAATATTTGGTTTATTGTTTGTCCACCACTCAAAAGAAGCAGCACCTTGATTTACTAACATATCTAAACCCCCTAGTGTTTTGCATCCTCTTTCATTAGCATTTTTTATTAATTTAGTTTCTAATGGGTTATAAATTACATCAAAAACAATTAATTCTTTATGCAAAAATTTCTCAGGAATTGGTGATTCATTAACATTTGGATACATTCCCACTGGAGTAGTATTTATTAATATATCAGCTTTTCTCGTTTCTTCTTTCAGGACATTAATTATAAATTTCTTTGGTTCAGCCTTTATCCCAAAATTCTGGTTCAATTCCCTTGTAAGTTTTTCTGCTTTCTTTTCAGTTCTGTTTACTATTACAATTTTATTCACATCCTTAGCTAGACTATAACCCAAAGCTCTTGCTGCTCCGCCTGCACCTAATAGTAAGACATTTGTCCCAGAAATATTATAACCAACATTGAATAAAGCTTTTTTACCACCTTCTGCATCAGTATTTCTCCCAATTAGATATCCCTCCTCATTTTTTATTGTGTTTATCGCTCCAATTTTCTGTGATATAGGATCAATTTCGTCTAAATACTTAATGATCTTTTGCTTGAAAGGGATAGTCACATTAATACCTTTAATATTAAGGGTTTTAAATGCCTTTATAGCAAATTTCAAATTATTTGGATAAATATTAAACGCTAAGTAAATAAAATCAAGAGCTAGGTCTTTGATCATAGCATTATGCATTATAGGGCTCATCGAATGTTCAATTGGATACCCAATTATACACAAAACCTTTGTACTCGCAGTAATAATATTATTATCTTCCATATTGGATGACTCAAAGTTTTCTATCTTAACCAATTATCTCATCATTAAAATGACTCTCAAATTCTTTTGATCTTACCTGTGTAGCTTGTCTGTATCTCTCAAAACGATTTTCCCATTCTGCATCAACATTGAATGCGACTTTAGCAAATTCAATTGATTTAATAGCTTTAGCTAATGCTTCTTGGTCTTTTGGACGATAAATCTTGATAGGATCTCCAATAGCAATATTATTTGGAGGAATAAATGAATTAGCTGGAACAATTGTATTTGCATGAACAAAGGCTCCTACAGCAACTGCAGCACCAGATTGAATAATGGCTCCTTGTAGAATAGTTACTCCTGTTGCTATGTATGAATTAGATTCAACTTTGCAACCAATAAGCGTTGAATGTGGTGATATGAAAACATGATCTCCAATAGTTACAGGATAATTTGCTTTTCCTGATGCCGAAGCTCTAAGTACTGCATTTTCACATATTATAGAGCAGTCACCAATTTCGATCTTAGAATCCTCTGAATCAAGAACTGAACCATACATTATCCTTGAATCCTTTCCAATTGTAATTTTACCTATAACAGCAGCTGTGGGTGCAATAAATGCAGAAGGATCAATCTTAGGTTCAATACCCCGATGTTTTATTATAATAGTCTTTCACCTTTTATTATTTTCAATGAAATTTGATTATTTACTAATTCTTTATTATTTAATAGTTTTATAAGAAAAAGTGAGATTATTTAATTTGGTACTATTTATTAGGTTTAAGATGAAAAAAATTCCCCTTAGCCAAAAAATTTCAACTTTCCCTATGCCAGCAGCTGTTATTTCTGTAGGAACAGGAGAAGAAGCGAATCTAATAACTTTAGCATATGTAGGGAAAGTTTGTTTTGATCCCCCTATTATTGCTGTATCTATACAACCTAAACGACACTCATATAATTTAATTGAAAAACTTGGTGAATTTGTAATTAATTATCCAACAATAGAACAATTAAAGGAAACTGACTATATTGGTACACGTTCTGGAAGAGATGTTAATAAATGGAAAGAATTGAATTTAACAAAACAAAAAGCCTCTATCGTACAAGTCCCAATGATAAAAGAGTTTCCATGGAATATGGAATGTAAAGTGATAAAGAAAGTAGAATTTGGAACACATGTGTGTTTTTTTGGGAGAGTGGTTGCTACGCATTCTGATCCTATTTATGTTAAAAATGAAGCTTTAGATCCAGAAAAATTTAATTTCCCAGCATATATAAACGGTAATTATATTGAGTTGAAAAAGGGTAAATTACAAAAACATGGATTTTCACAAGAATTATCATTTTAAAAAGTTAGACGCAATGTAATTAATAACCTAATATAAGTAACTCAAAATGCCTAAAGATTCCATTGCTTTAATTGGTTTTATGGCCACTGGAAAAACAATGGTGGGTAAAGCTTTAGCGAAATATCTTGGAAAGGATTATAAATTTATAGAGACCGATCAAGAAATTACTCAAGAAGTTGGTAAATCTATTTCTAAAATTTTTGCTGATGATGGAGAAATTAAATTTAGAGAATATGAAACCTCAATATGTGAAAGAATTGCTAAATTAACTAAGGTGATTATTTCATGTGGAGGTGGAGTTGTTCTAAATGAAAAGAATGTTGAAAATTTAAGAAAAAACTGTCATATGGTTTTATTAAAGGCAACTATAGATGAAATCTATAAAAGATCTTTAAAAAATGGCATCGAAACGAGACCTATAATTAATAAAGAAGATCCGAAAAGAGAAATATTAAAAGCACTAAATTTTCGAAAGCCCTACTATAAGGCAGCAGCTGAAATCATTATTGATACTACAGGGAAAAAAATCAAGAGAATTGTACGAGAGATTGTAATAAAAACTAATTTAAAAACCTAAATTTAAATTTGTTAACTCTACTAAATATTTATAATAATCATAACAGAGTTAAGGGTAGTAATATGACAGAATTCAAAAGAGTTAAATGTCCCCAATGTGGTAATGAGAATCCACGTAAACTTCATGAGGAAGCAGACAGGAATAACGTGCTTTATTACAGTATAGGTAAAGCTTTTTCAGCATACCGCTGAAGCAGGGCACTCCAGTCTTTAGTCGAAATACCAAATGTGGAAATTGTGGGAACGTCTTTAAAAAAAACTAATTTCCTTTCTTTTTTATTTTCCTATTTTTTTTAATCAAAAAATGTCGTGATTCCAAATGATTGCTTATGACTCATTATGATTGCCCATAACTAACTAAACATTAAGTTCTAAAGTTCATATTATCACTGAGAAAATAATGGATTAAAACTAATCCATTGTTTTAATTTGAAGAATTGTCTTAAAGAGTTAATAAAAAAAAAATAATGTTAAAGATTCATTTCCTCTAATTTAATTTTATTTGCTATTGCATCCTCTTTGGATATTTTGTACATGAATATGAAAATGAGAGTACCAATCAATAGAATTATCATTGGGATAATTGACATTTGAAATTTCAAGCCAAATTTTGCGAAATCACTATTCCCTATTCCAAGAGCAGCATTATATCTTGTTATTCCAGATACTATGGAAAAGATTATAGTTTGGAAAAAGTAAGAAAACGCTGTAAATATTCTTAAAATTCCCATATAGCTTCCTTCTTCCCGTTTTCCTGAATTTATAGCAGCATTATCGATACCTTGTGCTTCTAATAGTCTAGTGATTACTCCGAAGGTCGCACCATAACCAAAACCTGCAAGAGTAAATAGAATAATAACATCTAATATATTTGTCGCAAAGATAAAAGCAAAATCGGTAATTATTACACATATCATTCCTATAATATATGCTCTCCTAACACCGATTTTTTTAGCAATCCAAGTCCAAATAGGAGCAGATAAAATACCAATTAGGTTTACCATAATTAATGGAATAGCAGTAGAGCCAATTTCTAAACCTAAATTATGCGTTACAAAAAAGTTAAGTCCATATAACCAACAAGCTCCGGCAATAGACCAACAAAAAACTGCGATAGTGATTGCCATCCAATTCTTATCCTTAAACACTCGTTTAACAATTTCTCTTACTGGGGAGGTTCCTCTTTCAGTTTTATCCAATTCTGCTCGAAAAATCCTCATCTCGGTAGGTTCACGTATACCAAGACTATAAGGGATTACACAAATATAAGTAATAATGCTTATTATTATAACAGTTGTAAAATATCCTGTAAAATTAATTAAGGATGGCACCAAGCCTCCTATTAAAATAGTAATACTACCTCCTAAAATCGCTCCTATTATTGTCAGTTTCCGCCTATCTTTAGCTACTCTGAATAGATCTGGAAATAATGCGTTATGATTAATTTCAAATGAAGTCATAAACGTTTCATAAACGCCCATCATTATCATTAACCAAATCACTGAGATAGTTGTTGATGATGAAATTTGGATAAAATTAAAAACCAGTATAATTGGTCCAATTCCTACTCCAACCATAATCCATATAAAACGCTTACCGTATTTTGAGGTGAATCTCTTAGATTTATCTGCTAGATAGCCTATTATTGGATCATTGACAGCATCTACAATGGAATAGACTAAATAAATTAAAGGAATAAATACTGCTGGAATTAAAAGAACTGATGCAGCAAAATATTGAATTTGACCCCACATTCCAAATAAAAACCCACTAATGATACTTTGGAATGAAAAAAAAAACATTCTTTTTGTTGTTATCGCCTCAGAAAATTTCAATTTTGGAATTTCCGTCATTAAAATCACTTCTTAAAATAGCTATTGTTTCTGTTTATATTATAATTTCGTTATACTTATCTTAACTTCAAATCTATTTATAGTTTTAAAAAAATTTCTAGGAATAAGTTTATTGGATAACTCTCTTAATTTTTACCAAATTATACCAATTTGAGAACTTTCATTTTTTAACTAATTTCATTTTTATAAATATTAAAGTAAAGACAAAACAATTTTATTTTGAGCTTTTAACATATCCTTCATAATTAAATCCATAGCTTCTTTAATATCTGGTATATTCTCCGGAATACTACGCTTAGCATTGACACTTGCCATTAATACTTCATTTAATCCACGCAATATCATGTCAGGAGAATACCAAGGGCGTTGTGAAGCCCACCATTGCTGACAGCTATGAATTCCCCTATCTAATAAATTCCTAGCATTATCAAAAATTCTTTTTTTCTCATCATCCATGCCATCACGATATTTAGCAGACAGATGAATCATTGTTAGAGCATACATAAAAAATCTGTGTTGTTCTATATGTATTTCATTTTGAGGGTCGAACCACAAAGGGAAAGGAACATCAGTAGCAATGTCATATGGCATTGTTGACCAACTTGAATCTCGTGGGATTTGGGTGAAGCCTTTAGGAAACTTATCAACAATTTCTGATACTGTACATATTTTTACGTCAGTTCTATGGGGAATTATTTGAAACAATGGGATTAAAAAGTTATTTATAGCATGCTTAACGTGGTGTCCAAAAGTTTCGCCATCCATTGCTAAAATAACATAATAATCTTCAGCTGTATGCTTGTAATATAAACGTTTGATAAATGATTCAACATTATTAATCTTATCAAAAGCACAATCAATTGATATATAGTCATCTCTAAACAACAATCTAAGTCCATTTGGATGCACAGAGACATAGTTTGTCGGAAATTCTGGTAAAGTATTCGCAATCCCACTCATAATTATCCAATCAAAACCAGATTTTTTCACAGTTTTAAAAACTTCTCCAGATACAGCCATTTCTGGAGGAAAAAATCCACGAGGACTATAAATTTTCCCAAAAAAATGTTGATTTGTATCATTATTTAGTTTTATTTGCCTTTTTACTTCAGGTTCAGGTATTAAAGGAAGTAGAGGATGAAATTTTCCAGAACCAGTAAATTCTATCTGTCCTTTAGATGCTAATGCTATAATTTCTCCAATCAAATCATCATATCCAAAATCGTGTAATTGTTCAGTTAAAGTTCCATTAATGTTAAGAGTGATTTTTGCTTCTGGATTCTCTTTTAAAGCTTCAATTATTGGTTTGTAAGATTCATTTACAATTTGTTTGATAACTAAAGGGATTTGAACTGGAGGTTGATAAATATGGAATAAAAAGGCAAAATGAACAACCATATAATAAATTAACAATTCCACTTTTTTTAATCTTCATAATTCGTATTTTGATACATCAAAAATTTAGAGTTAATCTAGAATTAAATCATATATTTCTCTCATTTTTTCAATATTAATTTGGCCTTGCGCTGTCTCTTCTTCTAAGAATGCATATGTTAGATAAGATCCAGCAATAATACAATTAATTCTAGAAAAAATACCCAATGGTCCCATACAGAATGATATAATTCTTTGATTAGAGCTTGAGAATTGTCTACAAAGTCTTAAAGGAATTAAATTATCTTCAAAACTTTGAGCTGTGAAAATCATTTTTTTGATGGTTCCTTCAAGTATTTTTGGATTTAAGGTTAATTCTTGAATCAATTTCTTAGTGAATTGTTCTAATAAATTTGTTGCTTCATTAAAAGATAGTGTTCTTTCAAAATTATGGTAAGAAAAAATCATTTTCACACCATTTTCATATGCTAAATTGATAATTTCATCTATAATTTCATTATCGATATTCAGTTCAAGATCAATATAATCAGGTTTAGCATCTAAAAACATTTTATAAATTTTAATACGCTCATCTTCTTTTATGTGAATTCTTCCTCCTTCAGTTGATTTTCTGAATGTAAAGATTGTGGCAGCATAAGGAGAAATGATATCCATTAAATTTCTTATAAATTCCAATGAAAGATTTTTATAATTAGAGAGATAATCAAATCTGAATTCAATTAGATTAGGTTTTGCTTTATTGACTTTTTCAATTATGGATTTAACTTCTTCTATATTTGCATATCTAATTGGAACTGGAACACATAGATTATATTTCATAATTCAGAATAAATAATAGAAGAAATTTTAAATTTCGATAATTTTTTTTATATCATCTTTTGTAAAACTCAAAGTATCTGTCGCATCAACTATTTTCAGTTTTCCTCTTTTCTTATAATATTTAATGAGAGGTTTAGCATTTTTTTCGTAAGCATCTAATCTACTCTTTAAAGTTTCTTCATTATCATCACCTCTTTGTTCAAATTTTATTTCAGCACCACATTTATCACAAATTCCTTCAACCTTTGGGGGGAGTGTATATTTATTATATATTTCCCCACAACTATTACATCCATATCTGCCTGATATTCGTTTAAAGATAATATCTCTTGAAACTTGTAATAATAGAAGTAAGTCAATTTCGGTTATATCTGTTAACGCTTCTGCTTGAACCAATGTTCGAGGAAATCCATCAAGAATGAATCCATTTTGCTTAACGTCATCTTTATTTAATCTATTTCTAACCATTTCAATAGTTATATCATCAGGGACTAATTCTCCTTTATTCATAAAACTTTTTGCTTTTAATCCTAAAGGTGTTTCGTTTTTTAAATTTTCTCGAAAAATATCTCCAGTACTTATATGAATGATTTCTGGTACCACTTTTTTTATCTGGCCAGAAAATGTGCCTTTTCCCGCGCCTGGGGGACCAAACAGTATTAATTTTTTCATGTTAATCTTTAAAAATTTATGTTTTTTTTTGTAGATTAATAAATTGAGCATTAGTTAAAATTATTTTGACTTAAATGAAATTAATATTTCTACCCTGTAGCATAACAATAATCCATTTTTTTTGTTAAATATTCAACTAATCGTCTTTCTCTTAAACTAAAATGAGTAGTAAAATCACTTTTTATTGAAGAACCATAATAAGTGTTTCCAAAAAAAGTATTTGAATTTCTAATTGAGTCTATTAATAATTTTTTATTACCTATATGAAGATAAATGGAAATATCGTTAACAATTAATATTTCAGTTGGATTATCGTTAAATATTTTTAATATTTTATAGGTTTTTTTATAATTTTTACATGCATTCTCATAGAGTTCTTTTCTATTTCTAGCTTTAAGGCGTGGTGGAATAATATTTCCTTTGAAGTAAATATTATTGCAGTTAACACTGTTTTCAAAGAAGTCTATGATTTTACCTCCAATTTTAACATTGTTAATAGATTCTTTTGGTGGGGCAAAATCTAAAATACTAATTTCCTTTGGATTGAAATTTTTTACATTTATAAGAAATTGGACAAATTTGGCTGTGTAATAAGTCTTTTTTGTATCAGTTTCTCCATATAATAGGGTGTGCTTGCCAATACAATTTTCGAAGCTAATATCTCTTTGAGACATCATAAGTCAATAAGCTTAATTTTGAAAGAAATCCCTCCAAGAAAATCCTTGATGTTTTAATAGTTTTAACATTACAAAACCTAAAATACATCCAGGTATACTAGCAGCAGCAAATAGGCCCCACCAATAGAATAGAGTAATTGGGGAAATAAAATTAGCAATTGTTGCAGCAATAAATACAGTACCTATTGGATCTGTTAAGGCTGCATATTCTACATATTTGGGTTTTTTTTTCCTTAAAATATAAGCAGTGATTCCAACTACAAAAGCACCTGATATTCCTCCGTGAAAAGCATGTATTGAGCCAATACCTAAAGGATATCTAAAAATAGCGATGCCTAGCGAGGTCGTACAGGCAAATGATAGACCTATTAGAACTCCAGTCATTCCATTAATAAAATGAGCCATAGGAAAAATTCTAGGACCTCCTAATAATTCAACAAACGCAAAAGGGTTGAAGAGGGCTAATACAATCCCAACAGCCATGAAAATAGCAGATGTTGCTACTCGTTTAGTAAGATTAGTTTGAATTAACGATTTCCCTTTTTTCTCATCTGATTTCATATCGGAATTTATTTCATTCATTTCTTCTTGATTCTTTAAAATTTCTATATTTCCATTTAAGTTACAATAATCTGAAGGATAAATTTCTTTAAAGTTTAATCATATTTTAAATTAATTTAAGACTTGTACTTAAAAAAGAGAAAGAGTATGAAGCTTGGAGATCATAAGATAAGTCCAACAAAAATTATATGTTTAGGAAGAAATTATGAAGAACATGCAAAGGAAATGAAAGCACTGATTCCAAAAGAACCTATATTTTTTGTAAAGACATTAAATACTTTGGTAACTAATAATAAGCCTATAATTTACCCTAAAGCACTATATAATAATAAAGAATATAATCAGGTGGATTATGAAGTAGAGTTAGCATTTATAATTTCTCAGAATTGTAAAAATATTCAAGCTAAAAACGCTTATGGCTATATCGAAGGATATACTATTTTTCTTGATATTACTGCCAGAAAAATGCAGATAAGTGATAGAAATAGTAATTTACCATGGTATAGAAGCAAAAATTTCGATACTTTTGGTCCTATTGGCCCAAGAATAGCTCACCGTATAGAGATTGCGGATCCTCATAATTTAGATATTCAATTAAAGATAAATGGAGATGTTCATCAACATTCAAACACCAAATATATGATTTTTAAAGTTCCAGAAACATTAGCTTATCTATCTAAGTTTGTCACATTAGTCCCTGGAGACATTATAGCAACAGGTACACCCAGTGGAGTAGGACCAATACAACCAGGAGATATTGTTGAAGCATCCATAGAACAAATTGGAAAAATTACTCATGAAGTAATTCTGGAAGACTAATTTTAAGTAAAAATTATTATAATCTTTTTAATCTTAATTTAATTTTATTATCAGAATTTATATAAAGAAGAAATTTCATAATTAAGATCAGAAGCCAACAGAAAGATAATGCCAAAAAATGTATTAATAGCTTCTGAATCAGTATATTGTATAATTTTTTTTCAGATATGATTTCTTCTCATAAAGAAATAATTGTAGTTGTTATATGCCAAGCCAAAAGTTGCTACTGAAACATATGCTGCAGATTTAATATAATCAAATTATAAAATTATTGATGAAATGATTAAATTTGTTAGTTAAAGTTTTTTAATAATAACTATTAATTAATCACAATGAGTATAAAAGTAAGCGAAGAAGTAAAGAAAAAAATATGTGAATTAATCTCAAGACCTGCAATTGAGATTGAAGATATTGCTAAGCAAGTAAATTTAGATTATGATACAGTTATGGAAATACTTTCTGAGGAATATCTTAAATACAATCTTGATCATGGGCGTAGGCTTTGTTGTAGATTTTAATTAATAAAATTTTTTAACATCCTTTAATTATTTAACTTACTAAGTTCAAGTAATTTTTAAAGGACTTAGGACGTAATAATAAAACGGTTTCAATATAACATAGATATTGAAATAATAAAACATTTAAATAATAACTTTATTTTTATGTTCCTTAGCCTTTTAAAAGTATAATAGAACTAAATTACAAAAAGAAAGAACTAATATGAGTACAAGAGGAAAAGTAGTGGTTAAAGCATTGGTAACAGGGGGAAGTGCTAGTGGAGGGCCTCCAATTGGCCCTGCTGTCGGCCCAACGGGGATAAATATTAAGGATGTTGTTGATGAAATTAACAAACAGACAATGGTTTTTAAAGGATTAACAGTCCCTGTTCGAATTGAATGTGATCCAGAATCAAAAGAGTTTCAAATTTTCATTGAAACCCCTTCTACTGCATCATTATTACTTAAAGAAATCGGTGCTGAAAAAGGTAGCTCTGCAGCTGCAGAACAAAAAATTGGGAACTTATCTCTAGAACAAATTCAAAATGTAGTTGATGGTAAAAGAGATAAATTTTTGGATAAGACATATAAAGCAGCTGTAAAAACAGTTTTAGGAACGGCATTATCAATAGGATTAACAGTTGAAGGAGAAGATCCAAGAATCATCCAAAAACGAATTGATAATGGAGAATATGACGATAAATTAAGAGGTGTATAATAAAATTTGAAAGTAGATGATAAAATGTTAAGAAAATCATTAAATGCTGCTATTAATTTCTCAGTGATAAAAAAAAAAGGCTTAAAAGACAAGATAAGAAAATTTGATGAGTCTATTGATCTTATAATTAATATAAAAGATGTAGATTTAAAAGACCCTAAAAACCGAATCGATAAAGAAATTATCTTATCAAATGATATAATAACGGATGGTAATCCAAATATTTGTGTTATCGCATCTGATGAAATATTGCTGGAAGCAAAAAAACTAGGGGTTGACACCTTTGATTCAGAAGGTTTAGTCAAACTAAATAATGAAGAAAAAAAATATAAGAAAAAATTTGCTAAAAAATATGATTATTTTGTCGTAGAAGATAAAATGATGAGAGACGTTGCTCGATATTTAGCAAGATTTCTTGGACCAGTTGGTAAAATGCCAAAACCTTTTCCTACTGGATATGGGATTATTTCTAGTCCTGATGATTTAAAAACAGCCTATGAAAGATATAAAAAAATCATTAGAATTCAAATGAAAAAACAGCCTATAATATTCGCCAAGATTGGTAAAAAATCTATGAATAAAGAAAAACTATTTGAGAATATGAAGACTGTGGTAAATTTTATAGCAGATCAAATGCCACATAAGTTCAACAATTTTAAATCTATGTATCTTAAATCTACAATGGGGAATCCTGTAAAAATTACAGAAGAATTCCTCAAAACTATCGAGGTGTAGACTTGTGATTAAGAATAAACATATACCACAATGGAAATTAGACGAAATTAATAACTTAGTTGATTTATTTAAGAATTACAAAAATATAGTTGTTATTGAGGTTGCCCATATTAATGATATGCAAATTCAAACAATGCGAAAAATTTTGAGAGGAAAAGCAATATTCAGGATGTCTAAAAGATCCCTTCAACTTCGAGCAATAGAACAATTTAAAACTGAATCGAAAAAGAAAGATTTAGATCGATTAGCTAAACACATCCCAGGTCAATCAAGCCTAGTTTTTACTAATATTGATATTTTTGAATTAAAGAATATATTTTTAGAAAATGAGTGGATGGTTCCAGCAAAACCAAATGAAATCACCCCTGTGGATATTTGGGTTCCAGCTGGGGATACAGGATTACCCACAGGACAAGTTATTAGTGAATTGAATATGACACTAAAATTACCTACGAGAATTATGAATGATACTATACATATTCGAGAAGATACAAGAACACATAAAACTGGTGATTTGGTGACAGTCAAACAAGCAGCAGTATTAAAAAAATTAGGAATTACGCCAATAGAATCTTTGATAAAAATTCACTTTGCTTGGAGCGATGGTGAAATTATACCTGAAGAGATTTTATATATGGATATATCAAAATTTAAACAAGATTTTGCCAAAGCATATAGAGAAGCAAATGCAATTTTATTTGAGATGCCATTCTTCATAGAAGATATGACAGAAGATTATATCCTAAAAGCGGCTTCTGAAGCTAATTTATTAAATTCTATAATTTTTGGAGAAGGAATCGTGGTTCCAACACAAGAACAAAAACCTAAAATAGAAGAAAAAGAACCAAAAGAGAAAGAAGAAGAAGATTCAGAAAGTGTGGGAATTGGTGGATTATTTGGATAAAAATTTAAGATTTTTTTGAGATATAAATTAAAATTACAGATAAAATGATAAAAAAATAAAAAAGAGGTTAGATAATATGGAAAGTATTTATGCAGCTTTATTACTCCACAAAGCTGGAGGTAAAATTACCGAAGCAAACGTAGAAAAGGTATTAACTGCTGCAGGTGCAAAAGTTGATAAAACAGAAATTACTAAACTAATCGCGGGCTTAAAACAAACAAAGATTGAAGATATAATAAAATCCGCAAGCACTATACCTGTAGCTACAGCTCCAGTAGCTGCTCCAGTAGAAAAGAAGAAAGAAGAGAAGAAGAAGAAAGAAGAAACCGAAGAAGAAGAGCCAACAGGTATTGGGAGTCTGTTTTAAATCCATCAGATAAATTAATAATTGGTTTAAAGCGAGGAAAAAAGATATTGAATTAGTTTGATTACTAACTTAATTATTTTAATTTCGGTTTTACCCAAAAAAATATTTAAATATTTTTATTTGCTTTTTTTATTTTTATGACAAGTTGTTCATTATCATATCAAATACCACTTTGAATCACAAACTTTTTTTAAAATTATTTTTTTTTTAAATTACATCTCGAATTTTAAAATTTTAAAATATTTCAAGAAGATATATAATATTAATATCGAAAAGATTAGCATTTTTGATTAAGAATGGCTGGAAAGTTCCTTAGATTCTTCTCTCCGTTTGTAAAGGCAATACCGGAAGTTAAACAACCGCAGCGCGAAGTTTCTTTTAAAGAGAAATTGATCTGGACTGTAATAGTCTTAATTATTTACCTAGTTATGAGTAAAATTCCGCTCTATGGAATACAACTTGATGAATCAACAGACTATTTTTATTGGTTGAGAGTTATTCTTGCTAGTGAGAGGGGGATGTTAACAGAATTAGGTATAGGGCCAATAGTCACCTCGGGCCTTATTATGCAATTACTTCTTGGATCACGATTAATTAATGTCAATATGGCAGATCCATATGATAGAGCAATGTTTAGTGGAGCTCAAAAAGTCCTTGCCATATTTTTAACAATATTCAACTCTATAGCTTATATTTTCGGAGGGGCATTTGGTTCGTTAGGACTTGCAAATGGAGTTTTTGTTTTTTTCCAATTACTATTTGCAGGAATAATTATTATATTGCTAGATGAAGTTCTTCAGAAGGGTTGGGGGCTTGGAAGTGGTGTATCCTTATTCATAGCTGCTGGCGTCGCTGGACAAATCTTTTGGAATGCCTTTAGTTTCGCTCCTACGCCTAGTGCTATAGGTGAAGGAGATGGATTACCAAAAGGGATTGTTATAGCCTTTTTTTGGGCATTATTTGATAATAATCCTGACACGCTGGGACAATTGGGGACATTATTTTCCCGGACTTTTCCTGGAGGCACTTATCCATCATTATTAGGGATAATTACTACTATAGCTATCTTCCTGATCGTGATTTGGTTTGAATCAACTCGTGTTGAGATACCACTTGCATATCGAGGCAGTAGAGGCTTTAAAAGTAAATACCCAATGAAATTACTCTATGTTTCCAACATTCCTGTTATTTTAGTCAATGCATTGTATGCGAATATTCTATTTTTTGGCCAATTATTTGCTGGACCTGAATCTTGGCTACGTCAAGATAACGGTGGACCTATCCCAGATTTCTGGGTTAATATTATAGGAATGTTTGATGAAGTCGAAAGTGGAGGAATTCAAGGAACTCAACTTATTCCGACAGGAGGATTAATATATTTACTTACACCACCAATAGGTCTAGCAGATTTCGCAGCAAATCCGTTGAGGGGAGTTATTTACTTAGTGATATTTATATTTTTGTGCATAATACTCGGCCGTGTCTGGGTTGAAGTTTCAGGATTAGCTCCGCGTGATATCGCTCAACAAATTATAGACTCAAAAATGCAAGTCCCGGGATTTAGAAGCTCCGCAAAAATAATTGAACGAATATTAAAACGATATATACCAACATTAATCGTCTTAAACGGATTTATTATAGCATGTTTGAGTTTTGGAGCAGATACTTTGGGTGCATTGACTTCTGGGACTGGGTTATTAATAGCTATAGGGATTATCCACCAATATGGGGAGACTCTCGCTAAAGAACTCGCTGCAAGTCAGTATCCCGGTATGAGAGCATTGCTTGGAATGGATTAGGATAAACTTCTTATGGGTAAACAAAAAATCTGTAAAACCAGTCAAAGTTAATGGTGAGTTTTTACTTAACTTTAGTCTAGTATAATTAGCCAATAAGATATTATAATCTTATTTTCTAATAATTAATTTTTTAACCATATGAAAACTTTATAATAATTTAAAAATAAATAAATATAGAGATGTTGTTATTAATCTTTCAAAATGCCTTCTTAGATTTTATTACTAAACCTCCAGGCTCAATGTTATTCGTTATACTCTTAGCTTTAACAACAGCATTAATTAGTGCAGCTTTAACTAAGTTATTAGTAGATACTGAGGAAATAAACCGAAAGCAAAAACAAATTAAATCTCATGAGGAAGAAAAAGAAAAAATAATAGGGCTAGCGGAGGTTGACCCTGAACGATATAGAAAGGCTCGAAAAAGATGGGAACGTAAGCAAGGTATGTTTAAACAATCACAGCAAAGAATGTCTCTCCAGAGAATGAAACCAACGTGCATAACTTTTCTGCCAATGATTATTATCTTTGGGATTGTGAATACACTTTTAGCTGGTAAACCAGTTGCATTGTCTCCAATGAATGCGAATGATATTCCCTTAATAGGCGGTTTTATTGCAGCAGGTAATGTTTTTATAAATTTTACAGCTTGGTATTTTCTCTGTTCTTTAGGTTTTAACACTCTTGTTCAAAGGGTCCTCAAACTTCAAAGTCAAGCTTCGGGTGGCATGGGTGGTATGTTTGCTGGCCAAAAAGCAAAATCTTTGGAATTTCCAGATGTTTAAAATAAATAATTCAAACTAAGGGAAGTACGCAACGGGAGGGATTTATTCTTATAAGAAGTAATTTCTTATATATTGAACCCCCGAGTGCATTCACACACCGGCTTTCTGGGAATATTTCCGCTCCAAGCCGGCGCCGTACCGGGCTAGGCAACCGTTGCAAAAAATATTAGGGAATTAAAAATTATTTAGGATTTTATGCATTTAAACTATTTTATTGGTATAGAAACTAATTCATTCATTTTCTTATCCAATTTAGCTTTCTTAATTGCATTTGCGACTTCTTCATGTTTAGCTCCTTTTTTAATTTCAATTGTTTCTACGATTGGTTCTATATGTCTATAATTTACCCTTCTTCTTCGAACTTTTAAACCATCAATAAGCAAGTAGTTTTTATCAATTATATCAACTATAACACAATAATGTCCTGCTTCTCTTCCCATTGTCTTTACGCATAATCTTCCAATATCATATAAACTCATATAATTTGTCACCAAATTATTTTTAATTATTACTTAATTACTGGCTTTTTTTTAATTCCAGTAAAAATATATAATTTATAGTAAGTCTAAAAATAATTATAGAAATAAAATTTTTTCGATTTTTTATATAAAATTATTTGAGTATACTCACTGTTAAAAAAATTTTCATTCGCAAAATTAATCCCTGATGGAGTAGAATGAATTAAATTATTACCACAATAGAGATATTGGATAATTGAGAGAGAGATATATTCTTTTCAACGTTTTTCTAGCCATTTTTAATCCAAATTAAGAAAAAGTGCCGTTTTATATGAATTAAATAGATACTTACAACTTAACAGAAAGATTTATTCCACCAACAGATTGAAGTTATGAAAAATAGAAAATTAAATAAAAGTAAATTTATTCAAATTGAAATCTATGGCTGTTGTAAGACTTCCCAAATTTTTATGATCTTGTCATTCGATCCACTGACTATATATTTACTATCAGGAGAGATGGCAACTGAAGTTACGTATTTTTTATGTCCCTCGAGTGTCCTTACGAGTTCGTTAATAGCTAAATCCCACACTTTAATTTCTTTATCAAATGAACCACTGACCATATAATTACCATCGAGAGAAACAGCTACAGTTAAAACATCCCAATTATGCCCTTCGAAAGACCTCATGAGCTTTCCAGTTGCAATATCCCACTCTCTTATAGTTTTATCATTCGAACCACTAACGACATGTTTCCCATCAGGAGAAAACACAACTGAATTTATTTGTCTTTTGTGAGCATCAATACTTCTAACAATCTGACCAGTCTCAAGACTCCAGACTTTTAGAGTTCTGTCACCCGAGACACTAGCTATATATTCACCCTCAGGAGAGATGGCAACTGAACGTACCTCTTTTTGGTGTCCCTCGAGTGTCCTTACGATATCGCCGGTATTTGTATCCCATACTCTAATATCTTTATCAAAAGAACCGCTGACAATATATTTACCATCAGGAGAAACAGCTATGGCGGTAACGTACCAATTATGGCCTTCGAGTGTTCGGATTAACGCTCCTGTGGAAAATTCCCAGACTTTTACAGTTCTATCGTTCGAGCCACTCACTATGTATTTTCCATCAGGAGAGATGGCAATTGAAGTTACATATTTTTTATGTCCCTCGAGCGTTTTTATGAGCTTACCTGAGGTTGTTTCCCATATTTTTATAGTTTTGTCGTTTGAAGCACTTACAACATATTTCCCATCAGGAGAGAACACCACTGAGCTTATACCCTTTCCATGGCCTTCAAAAGTTTGAACAGGAATAATAGTTTTTTCTATCCTAGCAACTTTGCCTATTATTACTTTTTCGATAGCTACTTCTTCCACTACTTCCAGCGGGGGAATATGTACTATTCCTTCTTCTATTTCCAATTGAACAATTGGTTCTGGTTCAATTTCAACCTTTCGTTTCTTTTCTCTTGTATCAATCTCAGTCGCTTTTAACCTTACACCCAATTTTCTATCTGAAATAACTTGCTTTCTAGGTATTCTTCTCTTTCTTATTATTAGCATCCCACCTATAACCATTATAATAACAAAGAGAATCAATAAGATTATTATTACAATTTCAAGAGGAAATTCATGAGAAGGGCAACTTTCTGGATTACCATAAATATCCTCGCCATTTCCACTAAAAAAGTTACCTGAAACCTCATTACATTTTGAATTATCTGAATAAATACCATAAATATTACTTGAAATTGTGTTCATTACGATGATATTTTTTTTACTTTTCCATAAATATAATCCCGCAAAAGTGTTATAGCTTGCACTATTTCCCGAAATAGTATTATTATTGCTTTCCCATATAAGTATTCCATTCCAGTTGTTATGATTTGCGATATTTCCTACAATTTTAATATCATGACTATCAGATATGTGTATTCCATTGTCGCTGTTATAGGAAACATAGTTGTTCATTATAGTATTGTTATTACTTGAAGAGGATAAATAAATCCCTTGCCAATCATTATTGGAAGCAGAGTTATTCAAAATAGTGTTT
Source organism: Promethearchaeota archaeon (assembly GCA_048941185.1). Lineage (GTDB taxonomy): Archaea > Asgardarchaeota > Lokiarchaeia > Sigyniarchaeales > SOKP01 > Loki-b32. The sequence goes on along the minus strand of JBHLNW010000009.1, from coordinate 16,946 downwards.
TTATTGCTTAAACCTAGGTAAATCCCGTCCGAATTCTCATTTAATGTGTTTTCTGAAAGAATATTATTATGACTCACTTCTAAAAACAAACCAAAATTATCATTATTGTTTACTATGTTTCCAACGATGGTAATGTTTTGACTTTGCAGTAAACCTATCCCAACACCATTATTAGTGGAACAGTCGTTATTTATTAATGTACCATTTAAAACGCTTCTTAATTTGATTCCTGCATTATATAGCCCTGAACCGGAATTATAAAGCGTACAATTTTCAATCCTAAAATACACATTCGAGAATTCAATCAAGATACAACTTCCTGAACCTCTGCCATCTATTACCAAATCTTCGATGACATAAGGATCGGAACAGGTGCCTTGACCTATGCAATTTCCCGTATTTCTAAAATCAATCCAACCAGAATTACCGCTAATATGAATCTTTCCCGAAACTGCTGAGATTTGTAGATTTTTATTATCTAAATTAATATCATCACTATATTCCGAACTTTTGATGCTATTACCCGTAATAAAAGTAAGATTAGTGGTAATTATTGGTGAGAAAGCGAAAAAGGTTCCTAAAATGGTTAAAATTTTTATTTTTGATTTTACACTTGATTTCATTTTATTTTTATCAAAAATTTATCATATTTTATTATTAGTTGAAATACTATGATCTAAGACTAATATTTATACTTATTTGTCAATAAAAATCTAGATTAATCAATTGAAATAAAAGTTGCTGATTAGGTTTAGATTGGAAAAAAAAATTACATTATTATTTTCTCATTCCATAAATGACTTCAAATGGTAGCTTTTGTCCTCTAAGCCAGTCTAATATGAGATGATCCTTATTTCTATTGATGAAGATAGTAAACCAGTGAACTATCTCATCTTTGTTCATATTTTTTTCTTGATTTATTTTACTTCTTTTATTACACTTAGGGCATATATTAATAGCTTTAGGAATAATAGGATTTGTTATTTTTAACGTTGCAAATATATTCATACAATTATATAAAAAAAGAGTTATACTTCTACTTTTTCTAAATTAGAAAGAACTATTTCTAAAATTTCTTCTACTGTTAGATTTTCTGTATCAATTATAAGGTCATAAATTAGGCTTAATTCCTCTTGATTATTTAAATCGATATCATAAAGACGTTTAAATCTCTCTAATTCCGATCTTTCTCTTAATATAGTCTCTTTTAATTTTTCTTCATAAGTACTGTTATCTCTTTCTGAAATTCGTTTAACTCTAGTTTCTAGGGAACATATTAATAATATCTTGAAATCTGCTATATTCTTGAGGATGTATCCACTTAATTGGCTATCTATAATAATATTTCCCCCTTGAGCAATTTCAATTATTTTTTTATCTAATTTTTCATCAATATTAGGGTTTTTTTCTACATAATGGGTAAATTCTTCTAAAGTCTGATTCATTTCCTGAGCTAGATCTCTAAAAACTTGGCCAGTACTGTAATACTGGATTTTTAGTTTTTTAGCAATTAATTTAGCTATAGTAGATTTACCTGTCCCGTGAAGTCCTGAAATTGTTATGATCATTTTTTATTAATATTTTAAAATCAAATCTAATTCAATTAAGAATGGAGATATTTATGATTTTTACTATTAAAAATAAATTAATAAATATAATGATAATTTAAGATATTTTTTGGCTCCAAACAGTTTCTTTTATTAAGGTTTGAAGACATTTTGCACAATATCTACCACTTTGCATTCTATTTGCCCTTCTCGCAGTGTGATGAGTTTTAGTCATTTTAGAAGGTCTTAATCTAGGAACAGACTGGATTGGTTTTTTGCATATTGAACATTTTGCTCTTTTGGGTTTTTTTCTCCAATAATGGGTGACATTTCTGTTCCCTGGTGTGCTGATAGTTTTTCTTGCTTGAGCCTTGGAACGTAAACTTGGACGTGGAATTGTAATTACCTTTAATTTTTCAGTTTGATAATAATTATTAAAATTTAATGAATTAAATTACCGGAAAAATATTAATTTTATTATTTTAACTATGATTTCAGATTTAGTTTATTTTGAAATTGTTTGAAAATTTGGTATAAATCTTCTATTAATTTTTCTCTTAATGTTTCATTAGAAAATATTCGGTCATCTTGATTAATGGCATTAGTTTGAACTGATTTAACTCTAGATTGAATATTATCTAATCCTGGAAATTTACCTAAATCATAAATTAACTCTTCAAATAAATTCAAAATTAGATCGTTTTTTGGTAACCCATCCAAAGTTAACGCATCCATAAGGGTGATAAAAGACGTTGTTATTTTGGAAGTAATTCCAGGTAATTCTAAAAAGGTACGGTTTTTTGTTGCCATATCTTTATCAGATAGACTAAGTGATGAAACTCGATTTATAATATCGATAGCGGAGTTATACTCTTGCGTTAGGTCCATTCTAGCAAGGAGATCTGGTAGATGAAGCTTATTTTCCTTTAAGGTAAAATTAATCTTCAATAAGTTAATCATGGTTGTTTTTAATGCCTTTTTGAAGAAATTTTGATTAACTATTCCGTTTTGATATTTAATATTTAAATTTGTTATGGATTTAACTAATGCAAATAGTTCAGATTCAATATTCGATTCAATCTCAGGATTATTAAAATCTTCATTCATGTCAAATTTGTATAATTAAAAAAAAAGAATTTTTATATTACATTTGGGTTGAGAGCTAATAAATTTAACCAAATAATGTTGGGCGTAGGAAATAGAATAAAATGGCCACTATTACACCAATAATGATATTAGGGATTAATACACGGGTGGTAGAAGAATTACTTAGTTCTCTTATAGCAAGAGTCATTAAAATAGGTACCCATGTGGCCAAAGTTAATGCATCGATTATATCTAAAGTCACCCAAGTTGGTGCATCGAATATTAGATCAATATTAATTGCATCTACAGTTGGAAATCCTAAAAGTATAACCAAACTCTTAATAGCATTTATAACCAAAAATGGTGTAAACGCACATAACATCATTCTAAATTTATATGCTCCTTCTAATTGTAGCATAGTACCACCTTTATATATGCTAAATGGACTTACATCTGTTTCTTTATATTTTTCTTTTTGTTCTTTTAATCCTCCAAAACGGGTTTCTAACTTATCTGTGAACCCCACAGCATAATTAGCTCCCTTACCAAATAACCATATTAAAAACCAAAAGAAAATTAATTGAAAACAAAATCCAAAAATAAAAAAGGCACTAAAAAAACTAGCACCATATAAAAAATGACCAAGAGAAAAGGGTGGATTGCCAGCAAAATTAACATGTGAAAAGAACGCTAAACCCATTAATCCATATAATAAAGAGCAAAATAATAAAATTAGCCATCCAGGAGCTTTACTTCTTTTATGATTGATGTCATGAAAAGCTCTAGGAGCATTAACAAAAAGATAAAAAATCTTCATATACCAACGATATGGTCCAGTCCATTCTGCTTCATATCTCCTAAAAAACCTAATTTTTTCAATTCTTTCTATTTTTAATCTAAGCCCACAGAAATTACAAGCGTAACTATCAGCTGCATTCTCATTTCCACATCTAGGGCACCGCTGAAATGCAGCAACTGTCTGAGACATTGTTATATGAAAACTTTAATAATTTTTATAATAAACATATAATAAAATAATCTTATAAAAATTTCTTCTAATCTATAGATAAATTATTCTTTCTTATTATATGTGTTTTTTATCAATTTACTCAAATTCTATGATAAAATGTGTTTTTTCTTTTTTAATTTGATAATTTCTTTTTAAAAATAACTTAAGTAATTCTAGGTTAGTTTTGGTGTGGTTTGTTACCTCAAGGACTTTTATGCTTGAAGGCTCTTCAATAAATCCTATGAAAGGAATTAATTGATCACTTAAATAATTATCAACAGGTATCTTGTTTTTAATATATGTTATGATTTTATCTGCTGCCATACGACCAAGATCTTCTGAAGTAATATTTCTTTCACCTAATATAGTTCCAGAAGAAATTATCGCCCCTGTATCTGAATTTGCCCACAACGAAAGGCCTACTCCTGGACTTAAGGAATTTACATATTTATATTTTATTTTAACATCAATGCCTAAATTTTTATTTAAGTGGAGTATTAGAGTTTTTTTGATTCTTTCACATATTTTTTTATTTATTAAATGATTTGTACAAATAATTTCTCCTTGTATTAAATTGATAAAGCCTAATTCTGTTAAATCAAGCGATTTAAGTTTGCTTTTAGGCGGATATATTGTACATATTGCAACTGCACCCCCTTTAGGGTAAAAACCATGTTTTTGAATATCAATGTCAATGGTATATCCATGATTTCCAAAAATATTATACGTAACATATTTAAGATAATTAAGACTTGGAGCCCATTTTCCAAATGTTCCACCACCATTAATAATTATCTTTATTTTGTCAAGCTTTTTAAAACCCAAACTTGCGATTTGAATAGGCTGAAGTAGTAAACCAATATTAGCTGCAGTAGTAATTTTTACATCAATATTACTTTTTACTGATTGGCTTGGTTTTAATGTTAATTTTTCTGTACCAACTTGACATTCTGATAATTCACTATTTGTTAATTTGGATAAAGTTCTTAGACCTAATAAATGTTGTAATCGTAGACCTGGTTTAGGTCTATTTGCTCGTATATTATTGATTATAATTGGCCGTTCTAATAATATTGAAAATCCCGCTGCTATACGAAGTATGGCACCTCCACCTTCCCCTAAAGCTCCATCAATTTCTAAAGTATTATCTACCACTATGATTTTCTCTCTTTTTCATATAAAGTTTTTAATCTACTAACCCCATTATATTCTCCTATAAGTTCAACAACTTCATTAGGCACTAAACTTTTCCACTCTTTTTTATTTTTAATAATTAAATTTCTAACATTGTTCCCATTGAACTTTTTTTTAAAAATGGAAATTTTGTTCCCTACTTTTATACCCTTATTAGAAAATAATTCTCTCACCCAGTCACTATTTGAATAAACTATATCAAATTTCCCAACAATTGAGATAACATGATCTACCCATTTTTTAGCGTTGAAAATATCCGGTATATCAAATAATTCGTAAGATTTTGAGGAAATACTTCTTCTTTCTAGAGCTGTGATAATAAACTTTTTTCTTTCATCAGATGTAAATGGATCATTTAAGGTATTGGATATTTGAGAACTACCAATTCCAATTTTAATTTTTTTATTAAATTTTAAAATTTGCTTAATGACATAAATATGCCCGTGATGAAGAGGTTGGAATCTTCCAAGAAACAGAGCAACTCTATAAGTATTTTTGGTATTATTTACATTTTTCTTCTCGAAGATCGAGGAAATATCTTTATTTAACAGTTTTTCCCAAATTTGTTTTGAATAATCAATATATTTTTCAGTTTCTAATATTTTTTCAAGTTCAGCCTTGTTATAAAATCTACTAAATTTAAAATCTAATTCTTCCTCATCTGGATTTAAAGGAACGTCATATTTAACAAATCCTAAAAAAATATATGCTATTTCATCACCCTCTGAATTCAAATCATAAAGCTGCACTTTCTTAACTTCTCTTGGAGGGATTCCGAATTCTTCTTCAAGTTCCCTTAAAGCATTATTCTTAATTTTATTTAAGTCCAAGTATTTTTCCCAATTTACATGCCCTGATGATGAATCAGTAAAATATCCAGGAAATGTTTTTTTACTTTTTCCACGTTTTTGTACTAAGTATAATGGAGAACCATCTAGAGATATTGATAATATGAAAAATCTCGTAATTAAATGACTTACTTTTTTCTCATGGGCCTCAATTCTTTTCATAGGAAAAACGTATTTAGAAATTTGGCCAGATTGTAAAAATTTTTTATTGTTTTTCTCAATACACACCAAAATTTCATTATTCATATTAAACACTTTTTTCTATAATTCTATAGTTATAATTTCTCCTACTTCGAATCCAAGGATCTTTGATGCATTTCCTTGATTAATTGAAATTTCAAGAAAACCTGTTGAGCCTACAAGAAATACAATTGATCCTATTGGAAGCTGTGAAAAACTTAAAACGAAAAATCCTTTATAGCTTTTTTCCTTAACTTTAAAATTAATTTCTGCATTTTCGTATATGCGGATTTGACTTTTTTTAATTGTATTATTTACTATTTCTATATTAGTTGTGCCATTTCCAAAAGAGTCAATATATTGGATTGAACATTGGATAACTTTTTTTTCAAAATCAATGTTATATGTAATCTGAGATTGTTTTAAATTATTAGGATTAAATTTTGGACCAAATTTGCTTATTGGAGTACCAGATATCAAGTGTGCAGCTACTGGAGCCATAATATCTCTTCCGTGGAATGTTTTTGATACTGGTTTATTAAAGAATTCATCATTTTGAATTTCAATACACTCCTCTATATTATTAATAAAATTATCAGAAAATATTCCATTATTAGGACCAATAAAGTAATGGTTAGATTTGGTTTTTAGAATTAATATTTCTCGAGAGCTTCCAACACCAGGATCCACTACAATTATATATACCGTTCCCTCAGGATAATACCTATAAGTGGTTTTTAATATATATGATGCTTCAATTATCGAAAAAGGAGTAATAGTATGCGTTATATCCATTATTCTTATACTAGGATTAATCTTTAGTATTATTCCTTTCATACTTGCTACATAATGTTGACCTTTTAAGCCAAAATCAGTAAGTAAGCATATTATCTTTCGATGAAAATCCACCATTTTAGAAAAAAATTCAGCAATTTAATGGATATTATTTATGAAAAATAAAGCATAAGAAGTTTATTTATTTTTTCTATATTTTTCATCGATTTTATAAAAATCTTCTAAAGCTTTTGATTTTAATCTATATTCCTCTTCTTGATCAAATTGGACTAATTTTTTAGAAATCTCACTTGCTTTTCTATATAATGTGTAAGCAGTATGAAAATCCTCATTTCTAAGAGCATTTCTAGCTTCTTGTACCACTCTTTCTCTTTCTTTAGATAGATCAGGTATTTTTTGAGAGAAATCGCCTTTTTCCTTAAGAGAAGCAGCTATATCCATTATATACAGACTTTCAGCAATTTCTGCAGCTTTAGCGTAAAATTTGGCTGCTTTTTCATAATCTAAAGATTTCATTGCACTTTCTGCGGTATTATAATACTCTGAAATTTTATTATGATCACCATTTTCAACCTTTTCTAATAGTTCTTGAGCAATTTTTCTTTCATTTTTCCCTCCGCTAAGCATAAATTTAGTAATATTAATAATACTAACTTTTAATGCTTCAGGTTGTAATATATCTACTAATGGTTCTATATGCTCCAAATATACATCCTTCAATAACCCCTCAAATTCTTCTCTTGATTTCTTAAGAATTTTGAGACTTGGGATTTCAAAAGCTTCTGCAGCTTCTTTAAGAGATGAACGAAATTTTTCTGGTTTGTCATTTTCATTTAATATTAACCCAATTATAAGCCCTGAGGCATTCCGAGTTAATTTTCCTTTAAATTTATGATTATACGAAAAAATTTGAAGATCCTTTATTTTTAGTAAATTATATTCATTCTTGGAATGATCTAGATTTAACCTTAGAAAAATATCATTTTTAATTTCAAAACTAGATTTACCCTCTTTAAAATAATATCCCAAAATCTTGTAATCAGAATCGGTGGGAAGCAATATGACGAAACAGCCCGTTGGCATTTAACCTTATGCACCTTCTAATATATATTATTAAACTAAATTAAAACTAAGTTTAAAAAAATTAAAAATTTATTATTGACTGGCACTAATTATTCTATTAGTTTCTTCTCTAATACTTTGAATTATATTCAATAATTGAGCAAAATAAAGATTATCTGTTACAGCTTTAGATGCTTTTCTTATAATATCAATTGCCTTCTTTTCTTCTTCTGTAATTGCTTCAATGGACTTCTTTTCCCAGAGTTCTTTTATTTTTTCATTAAAATCATCAGAAAGATCTGAAAGACTCTTAGTAGATTGAACTCTAAATTGTTTTAAAACTTCTACTATTAGTCGAATATTTTCTGTCATAGCAACTGTTTGTTCAGAAAAATTTTGACTCATTTGTTCAATAGCACCTCTCATTAGGTTAATCTGAGCTATTGTGCCATCCAAAGAAGCCATAATTTGATTTATTTTTTGAATCATTTCATCTAATAAAGCCTCTGCCAACTTTTCACACCTTTAAATTTATTCTATTACCTCTTCTTCTTTAATAGATTGTTTAAGACTTTTAACAGAATCAATTGCTTCTGATAATAATAAATTCACAGTATCTTGATTGAGAACACCTTCAGAAAGCTTAGAAAAATCCTCAAGTTTCTTAATAAGATTTTTTAAAGAATCTAAACCTAAGCCTTCTTGAATAACTTTCAATTCTTTTGTAGTTCCTCCCCCAATCTCCTTTACAACATCAATATGTTTTGTTTGAGTAACTTTAATTTCATTAGAAAATTCTTCTAATTTCGCAGTTAAATTTGCAATTTTTTCTTCAATATTTCGATTAAGAGTATTGAGGGAATCATTTAATTGTTGAATTGATTGTCCTAATTGAGCAATTCTTTTGTAGATATTCTGAAGTAGATCTGTTAACATTTCAGCCATTTTGTATCAACTAATTCAATATTTTTTTTGTAATTAACTAAAGTCTCTTTTTATTATTTCATTTATAAATATAACAGATTACACCAATAAAAAAATTTTTATCTTTTCGTGATTTTATTAGATTATATTTACTATCTAGATACATAACCATTGTAATAGGTATTGTATAAAAAATTAAATTGATTAGATGTATCTGAGTAAATTAATTTAATAGGTGGGCCATTAGCTCAGACTGGTTAACAAGGTTTTAAAAAAGCTTGGTCAACAAGCGCAGGTCTTATAAATGACCTACGGACATACAAAAAACAGAAAAAATTGTCCGTATTTTAGTAAAAACCTGAGATCCGGGGTTCGAAATGGCTTGATTGGTTAGATCAATCATGAAACTCCCCGATGGCCCATTATTTTTATTCTTTAGATCGTGAAACATTTATTTTACGTTTTTTCATATACATTCTAAGAATATCCTTAGATATATTAGAATAATATCATAGAATTAATTTTAGAATAAAAATAGTTGAAGTGATTTCTATTTATCCAAATTTAAACTAATTAAATCAAGAAGCCATCTTTTTATTTGAGTAAGATTTTTTAGAATTCCGGGAACAAGATTATCAGGAAAATTGTGTTCTTGTTCTAAACGTTGAGCAGTTTCCATCCATTTATTCAAAGCCAATTGTACTAGGCTTGCGCCTTCGGCTTCCATAAATATTGGAACTACAGCGGCTGATTCCCTTGCATCCCCAATCGCGAAATATATTTTTCGATTTATTCCCTTTAACATCACTAGATTAGCGCATTCATCGAGTTTTCTTTCAACCAAAATGCTTTTTAAAATCTGATTTTTTAGTTCTACATCCTTTTTAGCAAATAATTCTTTCCTGCTTTTTAGCAAAGGTTGAATTTCTGACGTTACTTTATCACCAGTAGTTCCTTCACTAAAATATTTAGAAATTTTTAAAGATTTATCTAAAGCTTCTATGGCTGTAAATTTTTTGCTATTTGAGTAGAAGACTGCCTTTGAACCACCTTCATCTTCATTTGCAGATAATTTAATATAAATATTTCGCATTGATATTGAATTACATGTGTGATAGGCTAATTCAAATAACTCACGAGGACTTAAAGCGCTATATTCCTCTTCTATTTCTTTAGAAAGCCATTGAGAAGTAATAACATTGTTAAATTGGGTTAAAAGCCGGTTTTCCATTACGAATCCCTAATTCACGATTTTAACACGTTCAAATAATTTTTATTAAAATATAGAACTTATAGTTTTTATTTATTTTTATTTCTGTTTAATTAGAAATTTAAAAAATTGGAAATAGTAAAACTACTGAACTATTTGAGTATATGCTTTTTCAAATCTCTCTACAGCAGAAACGATATCTTGCTCTTTTGCTCCAATTGCTGCATTCATAATAATGTATGGAGTGGGATAATTACTGCAGCAAGTACCGAATGCATTTTCTTTCGGGTTATATACTCTTGGTCCCGTAACTCGTAAATTGTATAATGCACCACCAAGAGCATATAACTGATCTTCTCTCATGTTATTTAATGATAACGCTACTGCTATTGGATTATAAATATCAAGGATTCTTTCATTTATTTTTTCAGCAATTTTCCTGAGTTCTGTTTCAAGTATAATTCGGTTTTTTTTTTGTTCTTGAATTAATTTTTGATAACCAGAAATACCCAAAGATAACATCGAAATTAAGAAATTAACAACTGGTGTAGCTGAGGCACGACCAGCGTATGTTTGGCTAATTTTTGTTATATTTTCTTTGAAAGGTGAGGCTATCACAGCACCTCCAACAGGTGTAAGGAAATTTTTGTCTGTTGACTGAATAATAGCGTCTACTCTTCCAGCGTCGATTCCGGAACGAATTATTTTCATCCATTCTGGGCTTTGAACCCCATATGCGTTTATAACAATATGTACAAGATTATTTTCTTTTGCGAATTTACTTATTTCTTTTATATCGTCATGTTCTCGAGGTGGAAAAAAGCTAGTAAGTGAGATGATACCGAAACAGTCATCATCCAAACTACTTTTTATATTTTCAACCGGAATTCTAACAGCATCCCCAAAAATCTGACCTGGAACAATTTTAGGCTTAAATCCCATAAAACTAATTGATTTTAAAAGGGATTTATGATCAATTTGAGGAATTATCATTGATCGCTTGTTAATTAAATTATTTTCATTTTGATTTGGTTTCAAAGCACCTAATGCTAAAGCTAAAGACATTCCTGTACATAAGGGAACCACAATAGCACCTTTTATGTTTGGTAAACCATTTTCTCTTAATATATTTTGAGCTAAATAATTAGAAATTTCATACATTATTGAACCTCCAGGTGCTTTTGGTTGAGGTGCTGTCAAAAAACCGCTTCTTCCAACACCGTGACAAAACCCTGCGGAAGTTCTTAAGTGTAATTTTGAAGCAATTCTAGCCTCTCTTTCACCTACTCTAGCAGCATTATTATCTTTATCTGTATCCATACTTGAAAGAATCTGAAGAAGAAATTCAATTTGTTCATCAGTCCAAGGTTCTTTTGGAACAGATTTTTGTTCGAAAAGGATTTTCATGGGTTTTAGGAATTCGTTTAGGACAATTTGACCTCTATTTAGCATGTTTTCAGGAACATTAAAGCTGTTAAAATAATCTGATATTTTACTAAAATCAACCATTATAAACACTTTATGTATAATTGGCGGCCCTCGAGGGGAATCGAACCCCTATCCCTCCGCAGGATAACTGGGTTTGAAGCCCAGCGTCAGAGACCACTCCAACCGTCAAGGGCCATAAAAATTGCTAGTTTCTAATTCAAATTATTTATCTTTTTAAAATAAGTTTTTGGTTATAAATAGTGATAAAATTATTAGATAGAGATTTTTAATTAAAAAAAATCTGAAACTTCTTTCCCTTGTTCAAAAATTGCGTTTGTTTTTTCCATAATATCGGGGATATTAATTTGTTGGGGACATTTAGTAAGGCATTCTTCACATTGAGTACATAGACTAGCTGCTCCTTCTGCTTCATCACCATTATGAATTTTTACTTCTAATTCCTCTGGAGTTTTTGACATATTATTATAGAAATAGCTAATCCGAGGTCGCCCTAATTCACCCCAATATGCCATTTCATTAAGTAATCTAATGACCATAGGAATTTCAACTCCATTTGGACATGGTAAGCAATATTCACAACTCGTACAGGGTATGAGTACATATTCATTAAATGCTTTACGTAATTTGGATATAGTTTCCAATTCACTTTTTTTTAAACTATTAGCTGCAGATGTATTAGCAGATTGGATGTTCTCTTTAACTTGTTGTAAAGTACTCATACCACTTAAAACAACTGAAACTTCAGAATGGGTCCAGACGAATTGTAAAGCCCAATCGGCCATTGTTCTTTTTATTTTTGAATTATCTAAGACTTCTTTAACTTCAGGTCTTGTATCTAATTTATGCACCGGAATTGCTAATTTTCCTCCTCGAATCGGTTCCATAATAATTACTGCGATACCTTTGTTTGCAGCATATTGTAAACCTTTAGTACCAGCTTGATAATTAATATCGAGATAATTAAATTGGATCTGGCAACAATCCCATTTATAATAATCAATAATTTCCTTAAAGATCTCAAATTTATCATGAAATGAGAAGCCAATGTGTTTAAAAAATCCATTTGTTTTTGCATTTTCCATTTCCTTAATTAAACCAAGGTTCTTAATTTTTTCTAATCTCATTTTGTTCAAACCATGGAACAAGTAAATATCAGGAGTTGTTTGTAATCTATCTATTTGTTCGCTCAGAAATTTATGTAGATCTTCTGTTTTTTTAACTAACCACATTGGCAATTTAGTAGTAAGATGAACTTTGTCACGATAGCCATTTTGGAGTGCTTTTCCTACAATTATTTCGCTTTCCCCGTTATGGTAAGGATAAGCAGTGTCAATATAATTTACACCATGATCAATGGCATAACGAATCATTTTGATTGCCTCTTCCTCGTTAACGGTTTTTTGATCAGTCATCGGTAAACGCATGGCTCCAAATCCAAGAACAGAAACCTCCCAGTTAAGAGATCCCATTTTTCTGTATTTCATATTATAAGCCTAATCTTTTATGATAGAAATTTTAAATTTATTAAGATAAATGAAATTTATCATTAATTTTCATGCTTTTGATAAAAAAATTATTAGGTAGATATTATAATTTTTAATAAAATATTTTCTTAAAAATAAAACCAATTTAAAAAGCGATTTACTAAATTTTGACTGTTTTTCTCTTTATAAATTTCTAACTATAATCTATTTAAAACGATACGATGAAAAAAAGTGAAAATATATGATTAGTGATTTTAAATTAGTGATTGATTTGAATCTAATTGAATGTCCTTTTTTACCATTATGCCCTCTTCCAAAAATACAATTTTTATGTAAAATCCCAGATTGTAAAAATTGTCCCGATTACATTGCTAAATTACAAAGAATTAATATATAAATTGCTAAAATTTACTCGTAATTTGGTTACGATATTTAATATACTCCTTTAAATGTTTGATTTTTTCAAGTTTAAAGCGTTCTAATCCTAGTTCTGACATTGTAATTTCATAAATTTTCTCAATAAAGGTAACAATTAGGAAAGCAGTAGCACCCCAAATAGTATATTTTTGGGAATTTTTATGATCGATGTAATTAAAATAAAAAATAGGAAATTGCTTCTTTTCAATATCAACAGCTTGTTCTCTAAAATTTTTTTTAGTTATGAAAAAATCAATTGGAATTTTTAAGATTCTTTGAACTTCTCTTTTATCTCTTAGTAAATCTTGATTTTTATCAATAATCCCCAAAAATGGTGTGATTATATAACGTGTCATTGTAGGAAAATCATCTAAGCAACCCAAAATATTAATCTTTTCGCGAGGTACCCCTATTTCTTCTTCTGTTTCTCTTAATGCGGTGTCTCTTAGGCTTTTATCAAACTTAGAGTCAAATTTTCCTCCAGGGAATGATATTTCACCCCGATGCCTTGTACCCTTATCTGATCGATGAATTAAAACCAATTTGTATGGTTTATCTTGATATGGGATTATGGTAAAAAGAACAGCAGCACTCGTAAAAAATTTATCTTTAATAGAGACCCTTAATGGAGATTCACAGGGATATAAAGCTTTCTTGATTAAATCTCTATCGAAAATTAAGTTTGCCGTATCCATTTGTTTTAGCAAAAATTTTAAGATATTATATATTTAAAAGAAATAATAATTTATTCTAATAAAGTTTTTACAAGTGTTTTACAGTGAAACTTCCGAAAGAGATTAAAGATAAAGAAGATTTAACCAGAATGGCTAAAAGTAAGAAATGTTCCATAAAGGGTTGTGGAGAAATTGCCATTCGTTCACTTTCAGAAAATTCTTGGAAAAACTATATTGAAAAAGTAGGTTTAAAATATAATAGTAATCCATTTCATAAGATTTATTTATGTAAATTGCATTATAATCAAGCTAATAAATATAGAAAATCGCAAGAAAAGATTTTTCAAAAAAAAGGATTCCTTGATGATTCAATTGCAGTTAAAAAAGGAAAATGGGATTACTAAGTAACTGCTACCATATTTTCGTAAATTGAATTTAACTGAAGATTTTGACCATAAATAACTCCAATCACTATAAGTGATAATGCTACTAGTAAAATTATTATAGCAACTATTTTATTTCTCATGTTTATCAGCTATTAAAATATTACCTATTAAAAATATTTTAAGGATTTAAATTATTTAGTTAATTTTTCTAGAGTTTCAATTTTAGTATAAATTTTTTTAAGTTTTGTATCAAAATCTTTATCTCTCTCATCGAATTCTTCTTCTGTAATTTCTTTTGCATGAAACCTAGCTTTGTTAAGTTTACGATCTCCAGTCAATTCAGTTTTTTCCAATTTTAAATCTTGAATCCATAATTTCATACCTTCAATTAACTCATCTTTCTGCTTTTCTAAAGCTGATTTTTCATCTTTATATTTATCTCTTAATTTTTCAAATGATTCTTTGTCAACTTTATGCAATTTATATTCTCTTGATAAATTTTCTAGTTGGAAGATTTTCATGTCAATATCATTTGTAATTCTTTGAACAATGAAAGGTTCTTCTAAATTTTGCTTGATTACGCTTTCTTTTTGTTTCAATTCACTTATAAGGGTTTTTAAAGCCTCTAATTTTATATTAATTTCTTTTTTGAAATCAAGATCATATTCATATCTTGCATCTTTTGTTGATTTCAATAGATCATCTAATTTTTCTGCTAAAATCTTTTTATTAAGCTGAATATCATTAAATTCAATATAATATACCATTTGCTCTTTGACTTCTTCAGGAAGGGGTTTAACATCACTTTTATCTAACTTTTTTTTATGTTTCTTTATTTCTCTTTCAACAATTATGTCTTTACCCTTTTCTTCTTGCTCTAAATCTACTTGTTCTGGTTTCTCTTCAAACTTTTTGCCTTCCTCTCTTCTAGAAGGTTCCTTAATTTCAGCTTTTGTAACAGATTTAGGAATATCAGCCAACAATGGCTTACCACAAATGATACAAAACTTATCTGTTTCTTTTACTGGATTACCACAATAAGGACAATATTTACTCATAAAATCATCAATAATTTAGTAAATAAGACTATATGTTATTTATAATTAAAGCAATAATTAAAATTAATTGAGTCCGATTTTTGAAATTCTGAGAAATCAATTGATTTTATATTAAGATTCAATAAAAATGTATATATTTTTTTGATTTTTTTTTGTTATTAAGATGGAAATTGAAAAGAAAATCCCTATTCACATTGGATTGTTTGGACATATTGATTCTGGGAAGACCGCAATTGCAGAAGTACTTAGCCAAATTATTTCTACAGCCGGTATTGATGCACATCCTCAAAGTAAAGAACGTGGTATTACTATTGATTTAGGTTTTACCAGTTTCTTAATTAATAAATATTTAGTTACATTAGTAGATAGTCCGGGACATGCAGATTTAATAAAAATTAGCGCTTCTTCTGTAGAAATTATTGATTGTGCTCTAATTGTTATTGATATTAATAAAGGTCCTCAAGTTCAAACTGGAGAACATCTAATAATGATTGAATCTCTTAATATAGATAAAATCATAGTAGTTCTTAATAAAATTGATCTATTCAAGGGTAATGTTGAAGAAGAATTAAAAAAAACACGAGAATTTTTTGGTTCGACTTCTTTTGGTTATGATATACCTATTTTTATTGTTTCTGCTAAAAATAAAGTTGGATTTGAAGATTTAAAAGAAGGAATCCTAGAAACTATAGAATCTTTAAAATTTGAGAGAAATGTTGAAGGAGATACAATAATTCCTATTGATCATCATTTCTCTATAAAAGGAATGGGTGCAATATTAACCGGTACTATTTTGAATGGTAAGTTAAAAATTAATCAGAATTTAGAAATTTTGCCTCTAAAAACCTCCGGTAGAGTTAAGAACATCCAAATTTTCCATCAAGATGTTAATTCAGCAAAAGCAGGTGATAGGGTTGGAATTAATATAAAGGGAATTGATATAAAAAAAGTCTTTCGAGGTTGCTATGCTACATCTAATCCTAATGCTTTTGAAAATTGTAATATCATTGAAGTGAGAGTAAATAATAATTCCTTATTTAAACATAAAACAAGTTTCGGGACTCAGATGCATATTACTATTGGAATGTTTACTACTACTGGAAGAGTTTATCCTTACCATGAATTGGATGGAAAAAGAATTCAAACAACAGTATCAAATAAAGATAGAGGATTTAAAGCAATAATTTTATTTAATGAAAAAATCTTTATCAGAAAGCAAAATACATTTATGTTACTCAGCCGATTAGATTTACCTCCGACTACTTTGAGGATATTAGGTTCAGCAGAATTATTAAAAACTCACATTGATCCTCCTATATTTTATAAATATAAATTTAAGAAAGGACTTATTAAGAATCCAGACCATCCTGAAGGAATTATTTGTACCGGTTTAGCACAAAGCGTAACTGGAGCAAAAAAACTTGTTGGTAAAATATTAGAACCCCCTTTTACTAAGGTTTTAAATACATTTGGTACTAAAGGAGCTGTGATTGTCGGTATTGAAGAGCAAAAAAAACGGTTAAAAAGAGGAGATTTAGTATTTTTAAAAGAATTAAGAAGCTTTCGACTAAAAAACATTTAAATTTTCAAAAATTAATATTAACATAAGTGAGGTGTTAAAAT